>JBIKPB010000190.1:0-3616 GCA_044357705.1 Formosimonas sp.
TGGGGTTATAAATTGGTGTTGTTGAGCGCGCTGCTGTTGGGTGCGCTTTTGTCCTTTATTGAAGCAGCCCTGCCCACACTCTCCACCCTATTGATCTTGCGCATTATTGAGGGTGCATCACATTTGGCCATTGTCGTCACAGCACCTACTTTGATGGCTGCGGCGAGCGCACCCGAGCATCGCTCTTTGGTCATGAGTTTATGGGGCACTTTTTTTGGAGTTTCTTTTTCAATCGCCAGTGCATTTGCCCCCGCTTTGACCGACGCCTATGGTGTGGCTGGTTTATACATGACGCATGGCGTTTGGATGTTACTGATTTTTGCCGCTTTACTCATCCTGCTTGACAAGCATTTAATCGCTTCGACTCCGACTAATATTTCATTGCGCAGCATTATCGAGCGCCATAAACATATTTACGGCCATTTCAATACCGTATTGCCCAGCTTGGTCTTCATCTGCTACACCAGCATGTATGTCGCTTTATTAACGCTTCTGCCCTTAATGGGACCCACACCCGAATGGGTCATGGTGGCATTACCCTTGATCAGCATCGCCGGCGCATTCTGCTCGGGTTTGATCAATCAATATTGGCTATCGCCGCCCGCCATGGTCAAGCTGGCTTTTGTTTGGGTGTTGTTCGCACTGGTTGCATTAGGCTTCGCGCACATGCATGACTGGAACTTGGATCTGTTTAAAATCGCTTTGTTTTTGGGCTTGGGTTTACAACAAGGGGCTATTTACGGCATGATTCCTTACCTTGCCAAAGAATCACACCAGCAAGCACAATCAATTGCAGCAATCGCACAAATGGGCAATTTGGGCTCAACCATCGGCCCGCCGCTGTTTGCCAGTGCATGGGCCAGCTTTGCCGTGAGCGGCTTAATTGGCTTAGGCATATTGATCACGGGCGCGGGCTTGTTGCTCATGCTGTATGCTTTTTGGAACTTACAAAAACACTAAACGATTCTCTTTACTGTCTCCTAGTTGCAAACGCCAACATCGTCATTGAAGTTTTTGGCATTGAATAAGCCACGAGCATTGGTACACAAACCCACTCACACTTTCTTAAGCGTCCAACCCAGCCATGCTTCCCATCACCGTCATCAATGTTTTGCCCTTTATTGAAGCCATTGGCATCATCGCTTTTTGCATCTCGGGTTTTATCCGCGCGCAACAGCGTAAATTCGATCCGGTCGGTGTGTTCATCGTCGGTTTTGCCACTGCATTTGGTGGCGGTACGCTGCGCGATATTTTGCTCGAGCGTCGGCCGTTCTTTTGGGTCGAACACGATGGCTATGTAATTGCATTGTTTATATTTTCGATGGTGGCCGGCAAATCGATTGACTTTATGCACCGTGTTTTTTCGCGCAAAGGCATGATTGTCGCTGATGCCCTCGGTTTGGGTTTATTTACCGTGACCAGTACGGCAGTAGCACTGGATTCAGGTATGCCCTATATCGTGGCAGCGATGTACGGCGTGATTGGTGCGGCATTTGGTGGCGTGATTCGCGACGTGTTGTGCGGCGATACACCCTTGTTACTCACTGACAGCCGCCCTTATGCATCATGTGCCTTTGTCGGTGCGTGGGTTTATATTATCTTGCAACATTTGAACGCCAACGACTTCATCAGTTTAGGCATTGCCAGTAGTCTGATTGTGATTTTGCGCTTGGTCAGCGTGAAACTCAAGTGGGAAGTACCAAAAGGCTTTTGAGAATATTGGTAAGCCCGTTGAAATGAGGGCAGATCACCACCGAGAAATTTCGGTATTTTATTTTTACCGATTTGAAAGAGTCGTTCTGATATAAATATCTGTCATTTTCAGATAAACCAATTTTGGTACTTGCTCGAAAGTAGATATTATTTCAAATCATCCCAACTCCTTGACTCTGGCTTGCTGAATGCGACCAAAATTGACGAAAGTATTAAACGATTGGGTCATTGCATTAAGTAAACATAAACATGTTGAGCGGGAAAATAAACCCGCAATGGATTGAGGCGTTCAATGCACTCATCACCTCATGGTTAATCCAATAACGATTGGATTGATGAAATGTGCATGCTCTCTTTTGACAAGTCCAAAAACGATAGATAAAAAGCCAGCATAAGCTGGCTTTTTTGATACTGCTAAAAAAATTTAAATCGTTCCGTTTTTATTCCAATACCTGCCGTTTGACAGAGGAATGATGCTCCTGATTCTTCGTCTTAAATTTCATCACCTGTTTATCCAGTTTATCAACCACTAAATCGATGGCGGCGTACAAATCCTTCTCCACGTCCTCCGCTTGAAAATCATGCCCTTTGGCATGTAATCGCAGTGCAGCCTTTTGAAAACTGCGCTCAACCGAAAATGTTGCTTGTACTTCGATGGCTTGATCAAAATGCCGTTTAACGCGTATCAGTTTTTCGTGTAAATAATCGCGGATGGCTGGGGTGACTTCGACGTGATGACCACTGAGTTGAACATTCATGATGAATCTCCGATGCAAGTAGCGCGTTGCGGTGTAATCGTCGCAGGTTATCGCAACGCATTGAACAAAACCACTAAATGGTGTGGGCTCTTTTTTCTAAATTGCCCACACCCTTAAGGTACGCTCTTTGAATTTCAGATGCAAGCGGAAGTCGCATTAATTTGCAACATAAAATTCAGTTTTTATAATACCGAATCCAATTGTGGGTGCTGCAGTCAGCACAATGTTTTGCCCAACATTTTTTCTCCAATAACCAATAACGCTTCTAGCTTCTATTCTCCCGTATACCATTTGGGATAATAAACGCGCGCAACCTCGCCATCACTGCTCAGCGCGTGGCATTGGTCCAACTGAAATGGCTTCTCTCCTGTTTCCCCAACCTCTGCATTTTTGAGGCGACGTCGTTGCGCCAGCTCAGTCCCAACACCTTGTATCGCAACCGTTGGCAGAGTATTGGCCAACTCGGTAATATGCGTGCAACCGGCCGTTTGGGCAAACAAATCTTTAACCGCCTTGCGAAAGCCCCGCAATACATTCAACCCAACCAATTGGGCATACTCTGGGTTAATACTCGGACATTGCGTCATGTACGGTGCATTTAAAGTCATTGCCTGCGCCGCGACAATCGTCAAGGTGTGATCCAACGTAATGCGTAAAACCATGTCGTGCAACGGTTCACCGATGGGGCGAACTTGATTCGCTACAGTAATATCGATGCTTTTATGATCCAGCATTTGCGCATCAATATCCCACAAACCATCTTCACGCTCATAAACCTCGTAACAAAAAGTACGACGATGTTTGAGTTTTCTCGGTGCAACATCAGGTAAACCGACAATACGTGATTGATGGATATTTTCAGGTGTGGTATTGAAATCGGTCATGATTTTTGTTTGTCCCATTTTTATAAAAGCACATGCGTTCTATTTTACGACGTTTTCCATTCAGCAAACCATTTTTTACGTAATTCCCGAATAAAGTCAAAAAAATTGCTGTGCATAAGTTTCGCCATTTTTAGCGGTAAGTCAAGTACAATATCTCTTTAATACTTTGGTGAATTAAACTACGAAAGGCAATTTTGAAGAAGATTCATAGTAACGGCTTGAATCGGAGGATTGAAGTTTAATCTTTTTCTTGGTCTGTGG
>JBIKPB010000028.1:0-11292 GCA_044357705.1 Formosimonas sp.
TGCTACAATCGCATTCAAACTTAACCACAGACCAAGAAAAAGATTAAACTTCAATCCTCCGATTCAAGCCGTTACTATGAATCTTCTTCAAAATTGCCTTTCGTAGTTTAATTCACCTTTTAACTCTGACCTTGGCTGCCGAATTTCCCTCATTATTTTGTATCACGTTGCTGCCTCACTTCACATATGAGCGGCGTGCTTTAGGTTTTTATTTTTTCAAAGGATAACACCATGTTCAATCGCATCACCAACGGCTTGGCCAATACAGATCCCGAAATTTTAGCCGTCATCGAGCTCGAAAATAAACGCCAGCAAGACCACATCGAGCTGATCGCATCAGAAAACTACACCAGTCCAGCGGTTATGGAAGCGCAAGGTTCGCAATTGACCAACAAATACGCTGAAGGTTATCCGGGCAAACGTTATTACGGTGGCTGCGAGCACGTCGACGTGGTTGAACAACTCGCGATTGATCGTGTCAAACAATTGTTCGGCGCAGAAGCGGCTAACGTACAACCGAACTCAGGTTCGCAAGCCAACCAAGGCGTGTTTTTTGCCATGCTGCAACCCGGTGACACGATCATGGGCATGAGCTTGGCCGAAGGCGGTCACTTGACCCACGGTATGAAACTCAACATGAGCGGTAAATGGTTCAAGGTCGTGTCGTACGGTTTGGATGCCAATGAAGATATTGATTACGACGCGATGGAAGCACTCGCGCGCGAAACCAAACCGAAGCTCATCATCGCTGGCGCGTCGGCTTTTGCGTTGAAAATTGACTTCGAGCGTTTCGCTAAAATCGCGAAGGAAGTCGGTGCTTACTTCATGGTTGATATGGCGCATTACGCTGGCTTGATCGCTGCGGGCGTTTATCCAAATCCGGTACCGTTCGCAGATTTTGTGACGACAACGACACACAAATCATTGCGCGGTCCACGCGGCGGTGTGATTTTGATGAAAGCCGAATTTGAAAAGCAAATCAACTCAGCGATTTTCCCCGGCATTCAAGGTGGTCCGTTGATGCACGTGATTGCAGGTAAAGCGGTCGCATTCAAAGAAGCGTTGTTACCAGAGTTCAAAATCTATCAAGAACAAGTGGTTAAAAATGCGGCGGTTTTGGCCGATACTTTGACCAAGCGTGGTTTACGCATCGTGTCGGGTCGTACCGAAAGCCACGTCATGTTGGTTGACTTGCGCAATAAAGACATCACCGGTAAAGAAGCCGAACGCGTCTTGGGCTTAGCGCATATGACCTGCAACAAAAACGCGATTCCAAACGATCCGCAAACGCCATTCGTAACCAGCGGCATCCGCGTCGGTACGCCTGCGATGACCACACGCGGCTTCAAAGAAGCGGAAGTTGAAAAAGTCGCGAATTTGATCGCCGATGTATTGGATGCGCCGACGGATGAAGCGGTTTTAGAGCGTGTACGTGCTGAAGCGAAAGTGCTCACGGATGCGTTTCCGGTGTACAGTAATTGATCGATTTGAATCCAAGATGTAAAAAAGCGAGCAGCAATGCTCGCTTTTTTACATCTTTTTGCATCTTGTGCAAGCCAAAATGGCTTGACAGTTTGATCATATTGGATAAAACTACCATACCATTTAAATGAAGCCTAAATATCCATCATGCGTCGCACACCGCTTGCCGAACTCCTCCAAAATGAACTCGAACGTCAAGATTTTCATCCGCGTTTGCCCGGTTATAAGCGCGTGTATGAGGCGATTCGCAGCGCGATTGTCAGTCGACGTTTGCCAGCGGGCAGTAAGCTGCCGAGTTCGCGTGATTTGGCGCGTGAATTGGATGCATCGCGTAATATGATTGTCGCTGCGTATGATCAATTACAGGCTGAAGGCTATGTCGAAAGCCAAACGGGCAGCGGTACGTATGTCGCTGACGCGGTGCCGGATGGTTTTACTGACGATTCGGCAGCCGTGCGCTATCACATTGATCCGACAGAACACCCAGATGTTGTCTTGTCCAAGCGGGGCGCACGTTTGACGCGTGAGCAAGGTTTTGATGCATACGAAGTACAGCCATTTGCGTTGAGTGGCAAAATGGATTTGTTGAATTTCCCCGTCAAGACATGGCAGCGCGTGCAAAATCAAGTTTGGCGACGCGATGATGTGGGTTTATACGATTACGATGTGGACGGTGGTTATCCGCAACTTAAGCGTGCGGTTGCCGATTATTTACGGGTTTCGCGCGGCGTGATGTTGGATGCCGAGCAGGTTTTGATCACCAGTGGCACACAGCAATCATTCGACGTGATCAGCCGCATGTTGGCCGATCAAAATGATGTGGCGTGGGTCGAAAATCCCTGTTATTGGGGTGCGTGGAGCTCGTTCTACGCCAATGATCTGAGCATTCGGCCGATCGCAGTCGATGCTGAGGGTATGAATCCATCGAGTGATGATATTCAAAGCACGTCGCCGAAATTCATTTATGTCACGCCGTCGCATCAGTATCCGACAGGTGCCG
This sequence comes from Formosimonas sp., assembly GCA_044357705.1. GTDB lineage: Bacteria > Pseudomonadota > Gammaproteobacteria > Burkholderiales > Burkholderiaceae > Hydromonas. Next base: position 2,483 of record JBIKPB010000028.1, read on the forward strand.
TCATGTCGTTGACTCGGCGTAAAAGTTTGATCGAATACGCGCAACGTTCAGGCGCATGGATTTTAGAGGACGATTACGACAGCGAGTTTCGCTATTCGGGGCGGCCGATTGCATCATTGCAAGGTTTGGCATCGGAGGCGGGCATTCATCGCGTGCTCTACATGGGTACGTTTTCCAAAGTGATTTATCCCGGTATCAAGTTGTCGTATTTGGTCTTGCCGCCGGCGCTGGTGTCGTCGTTTAAAACCGCTTTGTATGATTTATATCGACCCGGTCAATTGCATTTGCAGGCGAGTTTGGCCGAGTTCATCGACCAGGGCCACTTCACAACGCACATTCGTCGTTTGCGCCAAGCGTATGCGCAACGTCGTACATTATTGCTTGCGGTGCTGGAAAAAAACTTGCAAGGGCGAGTGCAGCAAATCGTCGTCGATGCAGGTTTGCATTTTATGATTCGCCTGCCGACCGATATTGACGATGTCGCACTGGCGGCACAATGCCAATCGCAGGGTTTATCGGTGCGGCCGTTGTCGCGTTATTATATTGGTTCAACCGATGTGCGCGGTTTGGTGGTTGGATTCGCGTACGTCGATACACACGATTTGGTCGATTGCGGGCAGCGCTTGGGTGCGGTGATCAAATCAGTTTTGGATGGAAGATAAATAGGAGCTGTTATGAAAAAGCATGTCAAGATTTTATTCAAACACCACCTCACGGTTTGGTCAAATTTTTTGATTGAAGCGACCTTACAAAAAAACGCCGTGACGTGGCTGCTCGAAAGTAATGCGCGCACCACGCTGTTTTATTTGGAGGCCATGACCTATGCGCTCGCCACGATGCACGATGATAAAAAACTCACCAAGCTCAACGAGCGCTTTAAATTGATTGAAGACAGTCTCGGCACTATGGATTATTACGCCGGCATGATCAAGGATTTTAAGGGCAATAAAAAAATCCCTGCGTCCATCATCGCGCATTTAGAAGTCGAGTTACAAACGGCGACGTTCAAAACCAATGCGTTGCTGCATGAGCAAGCATGGCTTGGCAAAGACGCTGATCGCATGGATAAGGTTAAGCAAATCGTGCGCAAAATCGACTGGTTGAGCGATGCTAATTTTACCGAACAGTTACAACGCTTCTACAAAAAACGCATCACCAAACTCACCACACAACTCACGCAACCGTTGAATGAGATCGAGGCTGGTGTGCATGAGTTGCGCCGCGATGTACGTTGGTTGAGCATTTATCCACAGGCGTTTAAAGGTTTCATCGTGCTCAAACCCGCACGCATTACGGCACAAAAATGGAGTAAATATTTGACCGCAGAGGTGCTGGGCTCTCGATTTAATCTCCTCACGCCGGCGGATGACATCGTTGATGTATTGCAATTGAATGCGAATAATTTTTATGCATTGAGTTGGCTGATTGCTGCATTGGGCATGCTGAAAGATCAAGGCTTGACTTGGATCGGTTTGACCGAGGCTTTTCGCGCCGTTAATAACGAGCCGCTTGAGCGGGCACAAGCTTTGGCACTCAATGCTTTGTGGGGGGAGCGGGCGAATCCCGATGAAGTTCTGGCTGCCGCACGCATGATCGTTGCACAGGTTAAAAAGGATGGCGTACTGTCAGGCTTGGTCGCTGCTTGATCGTAATTATTCCATGAGTGTGGCGTGCAACGCGCCATACAACGCGTTGCACAAAATAACGTGCTCCGCATTGTGTAAATCTTCAACGGATAATATCGTGGTCTGCGCGTGAAGTTGCTCGATCAAAACCGAGCGCTGCACGCCGGCCAATACACCGCACTCCAGCGGCGGCGTATACCATTTACCATTCAACAGAATAAAAATATTGCTGCGTGCGCCTTCTGTGATTTGCTCATGCTCATTCAAAAAAATCACGTCGAACAAACCTGCGGTTTTTGCTTCGCTTAACGCGGTGTTGTACAGCGTTCGCGCGCTGATTTTATGTTGCAAAAATGGATTGTTTGAGCGCATTCTTGACGCATGGATTTTAAATCTAACTGGCTCTGTGATGGCTTCCAGTATGGTGATTTGGGTTGATAATTGCCCATCAGCTTGTAACGCCAGACGCAAGCGCAAGGTTTCGCTGGTAGCGTCAAAATCATTCCCCGCGGTTTCAATCGTTTTTTTAACCGACTCAAGATCTGGCACCGACCAACCGAATGCAATTGCACTTTTACACAAGCGCGTCATGTGTCGATCCAATAAAGCCACTTCGCCTGACTCAACTCGCATGGTTTCGATCAGTTCGAATGGTTGTGTGTGTTGTGTCAAAAATTTTGCTTTGAGCAGCGACTCTTGCCATTCGTCAATCGGATCGGAATCGTAAGTGATGCCGGCACCGACCGATAACTGTAATGGCCAATGTTGAATGCCGAGTGCATCCGTCGTCGGTTTTGCAGTGGTTTGAATCGTGCGAATCGGTACGTTGAATGTTGCATTGATTTGCTGATTGCCGGCCGGTTCAATCAAGCCAATTGTGCCGCAGTATGCGCCGCGGGTATAGGGTTCAAGTACATCGATGATTTCAATTGTGCGGCGTTTTGGCGCGCCAGTGATTGAGCCGCACGGAAACAGCGCATTGAACAATTCATTCAAACTCGGTTGTGTATTTAAATGGGCTTTGACCGTGCTGGTCATTTGCAGTACGGTACCGTAGCGTTTAACCTCAAACAATTTCGGTACAGTGACTTTGTCGACTTGTGACAAGCGAGACAAATCGTTGCGCATCAAATCGACAATCATGAGGTTTTCGGCACGGTTTTTCGGGTCGGCGGCGAGCACTGCGGCGCGACGGGTATTTTCGACATCATTGTCCGCGACTGCGGCAGTGCCTTTCATCGGTCGGCAGGTCAGCGCGGTGGGTGTCACTTCTACAAAAAGCTCGGGTGAAAATGACAGCAAACTGTTGTGTGGCAAGGTCAGAAAAGCGCCATACGGGATTTTGAGATGCTGTACCAATTGGTGATAAACAGCTGCCAGTGCCGCATCGTTATCATCGTCACTGCTTGTATGCGCAAGCAATTCGCCGCTCATCGGAAATGTATAGTTGACCTGATAGGTGTCGCCGGCGGCGATCAGCGCACGGATGGCTTGGATGTGCTCGATGAATTGCGCTTCGCTCACTTTGGGTATTACAGGTGTCAAGTGTGTGCGGGTACTTTGTGCACGTTGTGCCAGCCAATCCAAGGCTTGCGCATGGTTGAGTTTTTGTGGCGCATGGAATGCCAACGCTTGCAACCATGGCGTGTCATTGGGCTTGGTTGGTAAATGCAAACCGTCAGCAACACTAAATGCTGCTAAAGCCTCGTATGACATGGACAAGACAATATGCGTGCCTGAGCGTGCCAACGCATCAAGCTCGCTTAAGGTTTGATGCAATAAATTGACAGCATCGGACTCATCCCCTTGAATTGCCCAAGCACGTTGTGCACCGACAAACAAACGGCTCGTCGCATCTGCGTGTGAGCCGTCAAATAGTAGAGCGGTGCATTGGTCGAGTGCGCGCATGAGTGTTTCTGGGTTTATTGAATGAAAAGTCTAGACGGCATGGATTCTAACATCGGCTGGTATGAGTGCATAGCGCTTAAAGGCAGAAGCTAACCAAAAATAAAGCGGGCTATCGTTGCCCGCTTTATTGGTCACACGGTGACTCGAATTTAGTTGAAAAACTCTTTCACTTTATCAAACCAACCTTTGCTTTGCGGGCTGTGTTTGGCACCATTTTCTTTCAATAAGGTCTCGAGTTTATTAAGCAATTCTTTTTGTTCTGCGGTGAGTTTAACCGGTGTTTCGAGCGCGACATGCACGTACAGATCGCCAATGGTCGATGCCGAGCGCACGTGTGGCATGCCTTTACCACGCAAACGGAAACGTTGACCGGTTTGTGTGCCTTCGGGGATCGTCATGTGCGCGCCGCCATGCAACGTTGGTACTTCAATATCGCCCCCTAAAGCTGCCGTGGTGAATGACAATGGCACGGTGCAGTGCAAATCGACACCGTCGCGCTCAAATACCGCGTGGCGTTTGATGTGCACTTCAACAAACAAGTCACCTGCAGGGCCGCCGTTTACGCCCGGCTCGCCTTTACCGGAGTTGCGGATACGCATACCGTCTTCGATACCGGCGGGAATGTTGACTTCCAATGTTTTGTTGTTTTTGACTTTACCTTCACCGTGGCAGGTTTTGCACGGTTTGGGAATGTGTTTACCGGTACCGTGGCAGGTCGGGCAGGTTTGTTGCACTGAGAAAAAGCCCTGTGACATGTGCACTTGACCCTGACCTTGGCAAGTCGGGCAGGTTTCGGGTGTGCTGCCTGCTTCAGCTCCAGAGCCGTGGCAGGTGTCGCAATCATCCCATGACGGTACGCGAATTTGCGTGACTTTACCGCGTGCGGCATCTTCTAAATCGATTTCCATGGTGTAGCGTAGGTCGGAGCCTCGAAATACCTGTGGACCACCGCGCGAACCCCCGCGCTGTCCACCGAAAATATCGCCAAAAATATCACCAAAAGCATCACCGAACGGATGTCCGCCACCAAATCCACCGCCACCACCCATGCCGTTCGGATCAACGCCGGCATGACGGTATTGATCATAAGCTGCACGTTTTTGCGGGTCAGAGAGCATTTCGTAGGCTTCTTTGACTTCTTTGAATTTTTCTTCCGCGTTTGGATTATCTTGATTGCGGTCGGGATGGTATTTCATCGCGAGTTTGCGATAGGCTTTTTTAATCTCGGCCTCGTCTGCATTGCGTGCGACATCTAAAATCTCGTAAAAATCTCGTTTTGCCATGGTATTTGTATACTGAATAAAGTTAGCGCGGAGTCAAATGACGTGTTGCGCGGAGATACTGTGGATGTTGGGGTGGTTGAGCCGTATTTCAAGGGCTTTTTTGTACAGCCCCTGATGCTTTTTCGATAACGCTGCATTATAGGGGATTGCTTCGGGTGTGCAAACTTTGAAAACCCCATTTCTGGGGCTTTTCAAAGTTTGTGGCGCTTATTTGGTTTTAACGGTAACTAATTGCGGTCAATTAAACACAAACTCGCCATTGATGTAATCCACATGGACCATTGACTTGGGTAAGTATTGGCCGGTCAAAATCGCCCGCGCCAATGGATTTTCGATGTTCTGGCTGATCGCTCGTTTGAGCGGACGTGCGCCATAAGCCGCATCGAACCCTGCTTCGGCCACCGCCGCTACCGCTGCATCGCTGATGTTTAAATCCAACTCTTGATCTTGCAAGCGTGCACGCAAGCGTTGTAGTTGAATTTTTGCAATGCCTTGGATGTTGGCTGGTGACAGATTGTGGAAGACCACGACTTCGTCGATTCGGTTGATGAATTCGGGGCGGAAATACTGTTTGACCTCGTTCATCACGGCGGTTTGAATCACATCGTCGGGCGAGCCGGCAAGTCGGGCAATTTCATGCGAGCCGAGGTTCGAGGTCATGACCATCACGGTGTTTTTAAAGTCCACGGTTCGGCCTTGACCATCGGTCATGCGACCGTCGTCAAGTGCTTGCAGTAAAACATTAAACACATCCGGATGGGCTTTTTCGACCTCATCAAACAAAATCACACTGTACGGTTTGCGTCGCACCGCTTCGGTCAAATAACCGCCCGCTTCATAGCCAACATAACCCGGCGGTGCGCCGATCAAGCGTGCGACGGAGTGCTTCTCCATGTATTCCGACATATCGATGCGGATCAAGTGATCCTCGGAATCGAATAAAAACGATGCTAAAGCCTTGCATAACTCTGTTTTACCCACGCCGGTTGCACCGAGAAACAGGAACGAGCCGTACGGTTTGTTCGGATCCGACAAGCCGGCGCGTGAACGCGTGATGACATCGGCAACTTTTTCGACCGCTTCGTCTTGTCCGACCACGCGCTGCGCCAAATGCGCCGCCATCGCGAGGAGTTTTTCGCGTTCGCCCTGCAGCATTTTCGAGACGGGAATACCTGTCGAGCGGCTGATCACTTCGGCAATCTCATCAACGCCAACTTGCGTGCGCAACAAACGTGGCTTGGATTGAGTTTCGGAAGATTCGGACGCTTCGGTTTCTTTCAATTGGCGCTCGAGTTCAGGCAGTTGACCGTATTGAATTTCGGCAACCTTGTCGAGTTTACCATTGCGTTGCAATTCAGCCATTTCTGAGCGCAATGCGTCGATTTTTTCTTTAATCTGCGCCGAACCTTGTGCCTGCGCTTTTTCACGACGCCATTCTTCATCCAAGTCGGCGAGCTCTTTCTCCAAACCGCCCATCTCTTGTTCAAGCAGATTCAAGCGCTCCACCGATGACGCATCAGTCTCGCGTTTGAGTGCTTCGCGTTCGATTTTGAGCTGGATGATGCGGCGCTCGAGTTTATCGAGCAATTCGGGTTTGGAGTCAATCTCGATTTTGATGCGCGCGGCGGCTTCGTCGATCAGATCGATCGCTTTATCGGGTAAAAAGCGATCGGTGATGTAGCGATGCGACAAAGTCGCCGCTGCAACGATTGCTGGATCGGTGATGTCGACGCCGTGATGGACTTCGTATTTCTCTTGCAATCCACGCAAAATCGCAATTGTCGACTCGACCGAAGGTTCTTCGACTAAAACTTTTTGGAAACGACGCTCTAATGCCGCGTCTTTTTCAAGCGACGAGCGGTATTCGTTTAACGTGGTCGCGCCGATGCAGTGCAAGTCGCCGCGCGCGAGCGCAGGCTTGAGCATATTGCCCGCATCAATTGCGCCCTCGGCTTTGCCCGCGCCGACCATCGTGTGAATCTCGTCGATGAACATGATGGTTTGACCCGCGTCTTGCTCGACTTCGTTCAAGACGGCTTTGAGGCGCTCCTCAAAATCGCCACGGTATTTCGCGCCCGCCAACAATGAGGCCATGTCGAGCACGAGAATCCGTTTGCCTTTGAGGCTATCCGGCACTTCTTCGTTGACGATGCGTTGCGCCAAACCTTCGACAATCGCGGTTTTACCAACGCCGGGTTCGCCAATCAATACCGGATTGTTTTTCGAGCGGCGTTGCAAAATCTGAATCGTGCGGCGGATTTCGTCATCTCGACCGATGACCGGATCAAGTTTGCCTTCGCGCGCGCGCGCAGTCAGATCAAGGGTATATTTTTTGAGCGCTTCGCGGGAGGTTTCGGCGTTTGGGTTGTCCACGTTTTTGCCCTTTCTGAGGCTTTCAATCGCGGCGAGTACTGTTTTGTCGTTCAGCCCCATCGCATGGAGTGATTTTTTGAGTGGATGGCGACTGCTTGAATCCAGCACGGAGAGCAGGAGCATTTCGGATGCGACGTACGAGTCGCCATAAGTCTGCGCCAATTGCTCGGCTTTTTGTAAGGTTTGTACCAAGTCCGACGACAACATCGGCGTACTGCCGCTGTCAACGGTCGGTAGATTGTCGAGGGCAGCTTTGATGGCGGTGCGCACGCGTGCGACATCGACGCTGGCGTACCGCAGCAATGCCGTCAAGCTGCCGTCTAGATCGTTGATCAGTACGTTTAAGACGTGCGCAGCGTCGATATTGGGATTGCGGCGACTTTGCGCCTCGGATTGTGCGGCTTGTAGCGCCTCTTGAAAAGCGCTGGTGTATTTGTCAATGTTCATAATCAGCTCCAAATTAAAGTGTTTTAATCAACGCGGTCATGAAACTTACTTTGGGATGAATGCTCGACTTTTCAAGTTTTATTCACGCGCCGTTAAAATCTGTCCGCTGGGGTAATGATACGCCGTTAAGTCGCGTCCCCACACACAACCAGTATCAAGGCATGTGGTGTTGTTTTCTTGATGAAAGCCCAAGGCAGACCAATGGCCAAAAAATATTGGCGTGTTGGCGGTCAAACGATTCGGCGCGGCAAACCAAGGGGTTAATTTGGGTGGGGTATCTTGTAATTCGCCCTTAAACTGATAGTTTAAACCACCGTTCAAATCCAGTGTGCGCATGCGTGTAAAGGTATTGGTGATCACGCGCAGTCGTTCGTCACCTGCTAAATGATCCGACCAGCGGTTCGGTTCATTACCAAACAGATTGTGCAAATGTTGCTCGTAATCATCTGATTGCAACATCGCTTCCAATTTACGTGCATTTTTTAAAGTTTGATCGAGTGACCATTCGGGCAAAACACCCGCATGTACCATCAAAACACCGTGCTCATAATGCGCCAATGGCTGAAAGCGCAGCCAATCGAGCCAATCGCGTGCGTTGGGCGCATTTAAAATACCGTCTAAAGTGTCAGATTTGCCCAAAGTCCTTGCACCTGCCGCGACTGCTAATAAATGAATGTCATGATTGCCTAAAACCACGCGCGCTCGGGAACCCAAGGCCTTTACTTGCCGTAAAACATCCAAAGAGTCCGGCCCGCGGTTGACCAGATCACCACAAAACCAAATATTAGCATCCATGGGGATTTGTCTAAGGAGTTGGTTTAAAGCGTTCGAGCAGCCTTGGATGTCGCCGACGAGGTAAAAGTTGGGGGGGGCTGAGGGTGTTTGATTCATAACGATTTTATAAGTAGGTTGTCGTATCTATATGCGGTTAGTTTCGGTAAAATACTATGATACACACTTCAATAGAGTCCTTATGTCCATTCAGTTACAACCCGTGATCCTTTGTGGTGGCTCAGGCACCCGTCTGTGGCCGCTTTCGCGTGAACAATATCCTAAGCAACTATTATCGCTTATGGGTGAGCGAACGCTGCTGCAAGATACGGCACAGCGATTGAATGAGTTAATGTTGTCAGTACCCATTCAAACTCAGCCGATTGTGGTGTGCAATCAAGAA
>JBIKPB010000213.1:0-3253 GCA_044357705.1 Formosimonas sp.
GCTGCATTTAGCGGTGCCTGTATTTACCATGCCCGAATTTTCAGTTGCGGCCATTCTCAACATCGGTTTACCGCTTGCTTTGGTGACTTTGACGGGTCAACAAATGACCGGTATCGCCGTATTGCGCGCTTCAGGATACGATGCCCAACAAACACCTGCGAAACCTTTGGTCGCTTTCACCTCGTTTCTCAGTCTGATGACCGCACCATTTGGTAACTTTGGCATCAATTTAGCCGCCATCACGGCAGCGATCTGTACCGAAAAAGAGTCGCATACCAATCCGGCGCGCCGTTATATCGCGGGTTTGTGGTGTGGCCTGTTCAGCCTTGTTTTGGGCAGTTTTGCCGGTGTATTGGTTTTATTTTTTTTGGGCTTGCCTAAAGCCTTGATCACCATTCTCGCCGGGCTCGCGCTACTCGGCGCGATCATGAATGGCTTGACCAATGCCATGAGCACGCAGCACAGTGCCCCCGAACGCGAAGCCGCTTTGATTACATTTATGACTTGCGCTTCAGGCGTGACCTTACTCAATTTAGGCAGCGCCTTTTGGGGCATTATCTTGGGATGTGCGGCATACATGATTTTGACACAATTTAAGAAGAAACTTTGATCCGTCAACCAAAGCCGCCTTGCGCGTGTTTTAGACCTCGACTTGATTTATAATGCACCACGTTGCAAGACAATCAGGTTCATTTCTATAAAGGATTATCATGAATTCATTGCTTAAAAAACTACTCATTATTGCATTAGCAACCCCAACATTTGCCTTTGCGCAAACCAGCGTGGATAAAGTCGTAGCGACTGTCGCAGGTGAGCCGATTACCGCACAACAAGTACAAGAGCGTATCACCGTCAACGTTGGCCTCGTCAAACGCGATGCGGGTAAAGCGGTCAAACTGACCAAGGCCCAACAAGATCAAATCGCACAAGGCTCATTCAACGAACTTATCGAAGAGCGTGTTTTACTCAATCGCGCCAAAACCGTTGGCGTTGCCGCATCAGACACCGAAGTTAATGCTGCTTTAAACAACATCGCACAATCTCAAAACGTGACTGTTGACGCACTTAAAGCCAATGTCGTTAAACAAGGGGGTGAAAAAGCTTGGACACAGTTCAACCGCGACTTGAAAAATGACATGACGATTGATGCACTCAAAAAACAAGAAGTCTTGAAAAAAGTCAAAGTAACGCCCGCAGAAATCGATGCGTGGTTGACCGAACAAAAAATGGGCCCTAACAATCCATTGCCTAAAACCGACGTTACTGAGGTCGTGCATATTTATGTCGATGGTACAAGCGCAGCGTCTATGAAAAAAATTCAAGCAGCCAAAGCACGTGTCGACAAAGGTGAAGCATTCGAAACGGTAGGCACGGTTTCTGATCGTAAAGGCTCAGCTTCAACGCCATTGTTCATTCCTGCCAATGATGAACAAGCCGATCCTGCGATTCGCGCTGCCGTTGGCAAGCTTGCAGCCGGCTCAGTAACTGACGTGGTTAAAACTAAAAACGGTTTGTATTTGTTCAAAGTGATTTCAAATAAAACAGAAGAGTTGACATTGGACGAGCAAAAAGCCATGGCAACCGATGTTTTGACGCAGAAGAAAGCGCAAGAAGAATACAAAGTTTGGTACACCGCCTTGATGGAAAATGCGAAGAAAAACTTGATTGAGGTCAAGTAATAATCTGGCTTTTTTCGTTGCCGCACCTAAGCCGCGCTGATCCAGCGCGGCTTTTTACATGCTAAAATGCGCGCATGAATTCACCCGCTCAACTCCCACTTGCCATTACTGTTGGCGAACCTGCCGGCATCGGCGCAGAGGTTTCAATGCGTGCCGCACTTGAATGGCAACTAAAAAATGCCATGCCCATTGTCTTGATTGGCGACCGATCGCATTTGCAAGCAACTGCAGCGAATATGGGTGTGGATCTTTCATCCCTTCAAATTCACCATATCGCATTGACTGAGCCGGTTACTGCGGGTCAGCTCAATCCAGCCAATGCGCCTTATGTTTTGCAATTACTGGATCACGCCATCCACGGAACGTTAAACGGTAATTTTTCTGCCATGGTGACTGCACCCGTGCAAAAAAGCGTCATTTGCGACGCTGGTTTTGCCTTTACCGGCCACACCGAATACCTCGCAGACAAAACTAACACCGAACAAGTCGTCATGATGCTCGCTGGAGGTGGTCTGCGCGTCGCATTGGCAACCACACATCTGTCGCTGGCTCAAGTGCCCGCAGCCATAACTCAGACATCATTGAACACAACCATTCAGATTATTTTAGATGATTTAAGGGACAAGTTTGGCCTCAGTAAGCCGCGCTTATTGATCACGGGTTTGAATCCACACGCGGGTGAAAATGGGCACATGGGTCGTGAGGAAATCGACATCATTACGCCAGTCATTCAAAAATTTCAGTCAAACGGTTATGATGTCCGCGGCCCTTATCCAGCGGATACGTTGTTTCAACCCCATTATTTAAACGGTGCTGATGCAGTACTGGCGATGTATCACGATCAGGGCTTACCCGTTTTAAAATACGCCAGCTTTGGTCACGGCATCAACATCACACTCGGTTTACCGATCATTCGCACCTCGGTCGATCATGGCACGGCACTGGACTTGGCGGGTAAAAATAAAGCGGACTCGGGCAGCATGCTCGCCGCCATTCAATGCGCTCATGACATGGTCATGGCACAACAAAGGACAACATGAGTCAGCACATCGCGCGTAAGCGTTTCGGACAAAATTTTTTACAAGACGGCGGCGTCATCTCCGACATCATCGCAGCGATTGATCCACGCGAGGGAGACTGTTTGATCGAAATTGGTCCTGGTTTAGCCGCGCTGACCGAACCCTTGTTACAAAATATCGATCACATGCATGCGGTTGAATTGGATCGTGATTTAGTGGTGCGTTTGGAGAAACGTTTTCCCCCAAGCAAACTGACCATTCACAGTATGGATGCTTTGAATTTTGACTTTTTGAGCATCGAGCCCAACGCAAAACCCCGTAAGGTGGTTGGCAATTTACCGTACAACATTTCCAGCCCGTTATTGTTTCACCTTGTGACCTTTGCACCACATATCGACATGCAGGTTTTTATGTTGCAAAAAGAAGTCATCGAGCGTCTGGTCGCCGCGCCCTCCGACAAGGCCTACGGCCGACTATCGGTGATGCTGCAATACCGCTATGAGATGGAACATTTGTTCGATGTACCGCCACATGCGTTCATTCCCGCACCGAAAG
>JBIKPB010000191.1:0-3565 GCA_044357705.1 Formosimonas sp.
ATTTATACGAGAAACGCCCCGAATGGGCGCGACATAAAGCGGGTGCATCCATGTTGTCATGCAGTTCATGATGCATTGGTGATCGGGCAAATATTTGGGATGAGCATCCGGCTTACTTGGGTTTTAGGTTTATTTTGAATTGATGGGGATCTATCCGGATTGAGTACTCAGAATACTATCCACATAGTACAAAAGTAACGGCACTTTGGGCGATGGACGGGATGCTGCATTGCGCCAAATCCGCTTAAATGGTACAGTCACGCATCTATTTGAACCGAAAACACCATGATTACCAAATTTATCAAGCAACTTTTTACGCCTAAAAATAAAGACGCCGTTAAAGTCCCAACCGGCTCACGCGAAGCGAAAAAAAAGGCGATCCAAAAGATCAAAAAACCGGTCAGCCACAAAGCCAACGCTTATCCGCTCAAAAAACACGGCATTAATCCGAAATACATTCCCGAAGCGGCGTCGATGGTCACAAAAACATTGGCTGATGCGGGTTTTGAGGCCTACATCGTCGGTGGTGCGGTGCGTGATTTGATGCAAGGTTTGCAGCCGAAAGATTTTGACGTCGCGACCAATGCGCGTCCTGAGCAAGTCGTTAAATTATTCCGTCGTGCACGGATTATTGGCCGTCGTTTTCGTATTGTTCACGTGCCGCACAAACGCGATTTGATCGAAGTCACCACATTCCGTTCGGCCAATACTGAAAATCAAGACGTCGATGCACATGGCCGCGTCTTACGCGATAACGAATTTGGCAATCTGCAAGATGATGCGGTGCGTCGTGATTTGTCGGTCAATGCGTTGTATTACGATACCAAGCGCCAAGTCGTACTTGATTACCATGGCGGTGTCGATGATTTGCGCGATCAGACGCTGCGCATCATCGGTGACCCGATCACGCGTTTCCGTGAGGATCCGGTGCGCATGCTGCGCGTATTGCGCTTTATGGCTAAACTTGACTTTGATGTGGACGCCGCGACTTTGGATGCGATGGATGAGTGTAAGCCGTTGTTGGGTAATATTCCACAAGCGCGTTTATTTGACGAAACTTTAAAATTTTTCACGACTGGCCACGCCAATGCGAGCCTTGATGCCTTGCAAGAACATGATTTTACAGCGTATTTGATGCCGGTTTTGGCCGATGTGATGGATACAGATAAAGGCGCCACTTGGGTGCGTGCGATGTTGACGCAGACCGATGCGCGTGTGAACGACGATAAATCGGTTTCTCCCGGGTTTCTATTCGCCGCTTTGATGTGGCCCAAAATTGAAGAGCGCTGGGCGTTTTACCAAAAAAATGAACCGCAAATCGTCGCACTTGATATGGCGATTGCTGAAGTGATCAATCAGTCGAACGGTGGTGATCAGGTCATGATCACCAAACGTTTTGTCTCAGACATGCGTGAAATTTGGAGCTTGCAACCGCGTCTTGAACGTCGTTTGCCGCGCCAAGCAGGTAATTTAGTTGAGCATCCACGTTTCCGTGCGGCGTATGACTTCTTGTTATTGCGTGCACAATTGGGGCATTTGGGTGAGGGCGGTTTGCCGCTGGCAAACTGGTGGGGCGATTTATACGACGCACGACCGGTGGAGCGTGAACAGATGATTTTGGATTTACGCAATTCGCCCAAAGCCAATTTGAATCTGATTACGGGTGAGCCGACCGAGCCTGCTAAACGTAAGCGTCGTCGCCGTAAGAGGCCTAACTCAGGTGCTTCAAATGCAGTTGTCGAACAGTAAGGTTCAGCCATCATGACGTCTCCTTTTGAAAGCGCTATTCGATGAGCTCCGTGGTGACCGCTTATATTGCGTTGGGTGCTAATCTGGGCGATGCGCAAGCGACCTTGCATGCGGTGATTTCTGAGCTTGCCGGCTTGCCGAAAAGTCAATTGATCGCTCAATCATCGCTGTACAGCAGTCCGCCATTTGGACCGAATGCGGATGGCCCGGATTACATCAATGCGGTGGTGGCTATTGAGACGAAACTGTCTCCACACGAGTTACTTGATCAGTTGCAAGTCATGGAACGTGCGCATGGTCGTGAGCGACATTATCAAAATGCACCGCGGACTTTGGATTTGGACATTGTGCTTTATGCTGATGAGCAGACTTGGGACGAGCGATTGACGATTCCTCATCCACGTATGCATGAGCGTGCATTCGTCTTGCTGCCATTGAGCGAAATTAAGCCAGATTTGATGTGGCACAATGCTCAAGGTCAATTACAAATTTTGCAAAAATTATTGCCCAGTGTTGCTGGGCAACAGGTCACACAACAAAAGGCAATTTAAATTTGTCGTATCAACAAGGAATGAATATGAGTGCATCACCTTATGGTTCAAGCCCGAGTTCTGAATCAAAACCCATTAAGCCGATTTCACTGACGACGTTATTTGAAATGAAGGCGCGTGGTGAAAAGATCGCGATGTTGACGTGCTATGACGCTTCATTTTCGGCATTGCTCGATACGCATCATGTGGATTGTTTGTTGGTTGGCGACTCGTTGGGTAACGTTATTCAGGGGCAGCGCACGACACTACCGGTAGCCTTAGAAGATATGGTTTATCACACCAAGGCGGTGTTGCGCGGGCTTTATACTCGGCCAACTTCACGTGCTTGGGTGGTGGCTGATATGCCGTTTGGTAGTTATGGTACGGTTGAAGATGCTTTGCATAACGCCGTGAAGTTGATGCAAGCCGGTGCGCACATGGTTAAAGTCGAAGGTGGTGCATGGTTGGCGGATACGGTCAAGATTTTGGTGCAAAACGGCATCCCAGTGTGTGCGCATCTGGGTCTTACGCCGCAATCTGTTTATCAGCTGGGTGGGTTTAAAGTGCAAGCGAAAACAGACGAGGCGGCACAAAAATTATTGCAAGATGCTAAAGTTTTGGAGCAGGCGGGTGCTTCGATGCTGGTTTTGGAGGCTGTACCCATGCACGTCGGTAAAATGGTGACGGAAAACGTCAGTATGGTGACGATAGGCATTGGCGCGGGTAAAGACACAGATGGTCAAGTGCTTGTTCTGTACGATATGTTGGATGTGTTTCCAGGTAAAAAAGCTAAGTTTGTGAAAAATTTTATGGTGGGGCAAACCAGTATTTCTGGAGCGATCGATGCTTATGTCGCAGAGGTCAAATCCGGCGCGTTCCCTCAAGCGGAGCATGGTTTTACAGGGGCATAATTGAGTGTGTACTTTTAAGTAATATTGATAAATAACGTGCAGTTGTTTTTAAAAGGGAAAAAGAAATGAAAAAAATCAGTGCAATTTGTTTGGCCATGCTGTTGACGGCTTGCGTCAGTAGTCCGAAGACTTCGTCTACGTCTGAAGTTGTTGCGTCTGAAGTTGTACTTAAGGCTTGTGCCGATAAACGCCCTAAAGTGTGTACCAGAGAGTATTTACCGGTTTGCGGTTTTAATGATTCGGGCAAAAAAATCAAAAGTTATGGCAATGCGTGTAGCGCGTGTGCCGACAGCAAAGTCTTAGGACATACACTGGGTGAGTGTAAGTAAGATGCTCAAAGGCATTCATCACGCTGCAATTATTTGTTCTGACTAT
>JBIKPB010000192.1:0-3556 GCA_044357705.1 Formosimonas sp.
AAACCCACATATCACGATAATCAGCGCGTGGCCTTGCCTTGAATTTCATCTGCCAACGCAATCCGAGTAAATGAAAGATCATATCGTCTTGCTTCGTGAGCTGACGCATGATAAGAATCGACACGGGAATGGTGAGCAAGAAAAAAAGGTTGAAGTACATGGCCAAAAGCAAACCACCACCCGCGGCAATAAAAAACGGAACATACGGTACACCCATAAACATCGGTGGGCGCGTACAACCGCGGAAAAGGGTGTTTTTTTGCATGACGGATTAAACCAATTGAGTCAAGCTGTGAATGATGTTCATGGCAGTAGCACCACCACTGTCACATTGTTCATTGTTTGGTAAAAGCATTGTGGCAATTTGACCTGCCGCACCAATCAACAAGCCACCAATTAAAATTGGGGCAACATCACTGATGCGTTTGTGCGCAAAAGCAATTTGGTAACCTGCAAAAATCACAGCAATGGTCACCACCGCAATCGAGGCCATACTCAAAAGACTGTTGATATTGCTAAAAAACCCACAAACCGTGTCTTTTGCATCCGTAAATTGCGCGATTGAAGCGGGTGAAAAAACAGCAAGGCTCAAGAAAGCCAAAGCGGCCCAAAACTGCCCTGACATCAAGTTATTGCTGCGAGCAGCTAAAGGTGAGTTAAATTTCATTTGCGTATTCCTTTCATAAAAACGCGGGTCTAAAAAATATGCCTTGCGGCGGGATTGTGCAACAAAAACAAAACAAAAACACTAATAAACAAATGCGGGGTCACGTGCGGGCGGCTGTTTTTTAGTGACCTGAGTCACTTCAACAGCGTCCATATCGACCATCGCATTTGGGTTGCTCGTCGCAACAGGACCATCTGACACCACTTGATTTGCGGGCTTTGGATCATCCAAATAACGAGCATTCACAATGGCGGGAGACATCGTGTTAGCCATCGCAGGACTATATGCAGGATAACGCTGTACTGCCCGCACCCGACGATTGGCATCACCATACACAGCGACACCCCCACCGACTGGCGCAGCAACTTGCCCACCTTGGCGCATTGAAGCAAAAACTTTTTGCACATAACCATGCTTGTAACCCGTGACAAAGTTACCTGAGTAATAGCAACTAAAGGCCTTACCCCAATCTTTTGCGCGATTATAGCATTCGCTCAAAATTCGCGAACCCGCCTGCAAATTGGGGCAAATTTCAAAAGCCTGTTGATACGAGCTCAAGCCATACTTTGCAAGATTGTAACGGTTCACTTGCGCAATGCCTAAAGAGAAGTTAAAACCCTGTTGCTCCAGCTGACGCGCCGTGGCAACAGCTTCTGATAAATTGCGCGGCTGACGCGCCAATCGACCACCAACCACGCCAATCGCATAAGGGTTTTGTGATGACTCCACTCGCACCACGTGCTGCATCACACTCATCGGAACCGCCAAATTAGGACAATCAAACATCAATTACTCCGCAGGCATAAATGAAGCCGGCATCAACTGATCAAGTACATTGGCGCTGTTTTGCTGGTCATTACCTTCTAAATCTTTATTGGTGTAATCAAAGAAATAATCATGAGTACGTGTATTGCTCGATTGATCCCCAGGAACTGGTGGCGCAGGTGCAAGCGGAACTTCTCTCAGCGTAATTCTTTGCCCCTCAGTATTAACAGGGGTAATGGTTTGGGTCAAGCCTGCATTGTCTACATAAGAAATCTTGCCATCTTGATCAAACTCAGCCGCTTCGGGTAAGGCCATGGTTTGAACCTTTCCTTCAGCATCTTTATACGCAATGGTTTTGAGCTCGTTGGTTGCCGCACCTTGCGCGGTCTCATAAGATCCATATTTGGTAGATGGTGCACGGCGCTGATTGACATCACCGGGATTAGCTTGAAAGCGACTAACAATGACTTTGTCACCTTTCCTGAAGTATGCTTTTGCAGGCCCTTCACTGGTGATAATGCCAGAAAAATCGCCATTGTTTTGCACTGGCGGCGAGGCCACAACGGCTTGCTCAAACTCGTCAGCGGTGCGATTGCGATAATCATCTCCAGAAAATACGTTGATTTTTTTACGCAATTGAGCCAAGTCATACTCACTAACCTGCACTGTTTTCTTGAATGCAGCAGATGCATTTGGCGCATAGGGGTTATTGGGATCGTAGCTATCTTCACCAGGCTGTGCGGACAAAATACCCTTCCCGTTGTCAAGTGTTTCTGGGTCAGCGAAGAAGCCTGCCGGCAAACCATTCGCACCTACCGCACCTCCTGATGATGCGGCACCCAATCGCCCGCTATCACCCGCCTCAGCATTCCACATCACGCGCGGCTCAGCATCATCAGTTTTGCCTGCTACAGGATAGTGCACAGGCGTACGCGTAGAAGCATAGATTTGGCGCCATTCATGCTCATCTTCTTTGCGCCAAACAGTTACTGTTTCGTTATTAAAGTAAATGCCAGCAGACTCACCCTTTTTGTTCACGGACATCGCAATATTAGCTCCCATACTGCCGATGCACTGAGGGATGTAGCCGTGGCCATGAGCCACCATGGCAATTTCAAAATACATTTCTTTGACATCAGGAATGCAGGCCGATTCACTCATCGGACCTTTTGGATTGGCCAAACACAACATCAATCGACAACCACTATCGGCAGATTTTGAGGCGCCCTGCTTCATGTTGTAAAAGTCCTCATAACCCCCCTCATGCGACCAAGCAACATGAGACGCAAACAAGCCCACAACAAGTAAGGCCGAACCAACAAAAGCGTTTCTAAATGCGTACATTATTTTTTACCCTATATAAGAGGCTAACACCTGCAATTTTATGAACCGATCGCGCCAATAGATTGGCGGCTCAGACAAGTACTCATCAGTTTTTATAAACAACTTGTTTCATATAGTATTGCATTCTACAATAAATCTACCTTTTTTTGCAATTATTGAGTTAAAATGGCTGGTCACTATCAGAGAAACACTGGCTTTTTCATCTAAAGCAACCTAACCTTTTGTTTTAATTAGCTTTTATTATTTTGGATTGAAATGAGAAGATATATAATTTTGTGCTCAACGCTCACCTTAGCAGCATGTAATTCAACGCCGCTAGCAAACAATATTACCGGATCATGGCGATCTTTAAATGAATTTCCATCTCAAACAACCGAAATTCCTTTGATTCGCCAACACTATTACATGCCGTTACGCGTTGATGTAACCCTTAAGGCAATGTTAAATCGCTGGGCAAAAGAGTCAAATATGACGTTGCAATATAACCATGTATCTGATTACACAGTACACACCCCAGTCGCTGCAATTCGTCAACCAAACCTTGATGCTGCATTGTCCGAACTAGAACAAATTTATGCGCCACAAGGATTACGGATTTTTTCACAATCGGGGCAGATTGTTGTACAAAACCAACAAGAACTTGATTTACCCAAGGTCTCGTTCAGTCAAGATCCTTTAACAACCAAAAGCTCAACACTTTTGGCTCCACCACCGCTGCCTTTGCCCCCTCCGCTAGCGATCCAAAACACAGCGGCTCGCTCTGTAAAGCCAAAGACTGAA
>JBIKPB010000194.1:0-3511 GCA_044357705.1 Formosimonas sp.
AACCCATTGACTGGATTCGTTTCAAACCAGTGTTCTGCTTCTTTAGTGTGTACGGCGACCCCATGTATCTGTATTACTTTTAAACCTCGGGTCGAGCCCTTATGATGCAGTGAACGAATGCATTCATTTGGCAGTACATGATGAGTCAGGACTCGTCGCATTTGCTTGGAATGACCAAACGGCACAATGGTATCGGTCAGCCAGTAGCGCTCGCCACTGTTCCAATCCTCTACCGTTGTAATTCCGAGTGAGCTGCGCAAATAGGCAGCCTCGGTCGTTTCGTTGAGCTTGGCCCACCCTTGGTAGGCAACGGGCTTGTCATCTTCAAACGCCAGCAGGAATTGCCCGTTTTTGATGGCGGGCAACAACAAGGCGTTGAGTGCCGCCAAAGGCAAGCCTTTGTGCACGATGACTTTTAAGTTGTTGACTCTCACAATTAGTAACCCTTTGTATCAGGTTGATATACATTGATAAACAATTTGATGCGCATGAATCTCACCTCTTTCACGTCAATACCCAAAATGGCTGCTAACGATTCGTCAGGCATGGTACCGAGTAAGTTGGTTTCCAACTCTCTCCACTCGTGTTGAGCGGGCGGTTCGAATACGGCTTCTTGTAACGCGTATTCATCATTTGTTGCAACCTGTACTTTCGACGATTTCGTTGTGCTGGAACGATTTAGCCAAGCACGCCCAGACTCCCAGCCTGAACTGCACTGTCTTTCTTTAACCAGTTTGTCCGCAAGCGTGGCATTCCATGCGGCAATACCCAACTCAATTCGCTTTCGACGCACCTGTATGGATGTGCTACCCATACGGATCGCTAAAGCACTGTCCGACAGTTGACCCAGTAATGCCAGTATTTCTGCGGTCCATTCCACTTCGTTTGACTGAGGTTTCGGCATGATGATTCTGTGTTCTAAAATGCGTAACTCAAGTTAAAACCAAACGTGGTCTTGGCCGTTCTGAAGTATTCAGGCTTTTTGATGGGCTTGGCAACGAATGCGTCGTATTGCAGGTCGCCGAAAAGTTTGAATTGCCCTCTTACACCGACTGCACCACCGATGAGGGTTTGACCGAGGAGATACTCGGTACTGGGACCCGAAACATGACCTGCATCGATGGCGGCATAGACTTGGTGACTGTTGGCAAAGTTCATGGCGAGCTCGTTGCGGGTGTACCAGCCGCGTTCTGCGGCGAGGCTCATGTCGCCGTCAAAGCCACGCACCGTTGAGCGTCCACCAATACTGATTTTGTCTTGCTGAACGAGCGGGGTTTTATTCCACTGTGCGTGAATGCTGCCGCTGTAGCTGAATTGCTGTTGGGCGATTTTGAACGGTATGCTGAGGTTGACATCGGCGGTGATGATCTTCATGCGGCTGGTGCCTTCATTGAATAACTCTTCGGGTGCACGCAAGGCGTTCTGAGCGCCGGTACCACGCTTGTAGCTGACACCCAGGTCAAGCACTGCGCTGCCGATGTATTCTTTGTGGGTGACGCCAATTTCCCAACCGGAAGTCTTGCGGCGTTGTACTTCGATTTCAGTGTCGTCGATGAAGTTGTCGGAGTAGCGGCTCCAGCCTTTGACATAAGCAGTAATCTTGCGATGGGCGTCACGGTACATCAAACGTGAGAGCTTGATGTCTTGTGTGCGGCTATGGCCGCTGTATGTATACGTTTGGTTTGCACCGGCAACCGCTTGTTCGTAATTGTATGAACTGGCGTTGGTGGCGATTTGCCAGTAGCCATAAGGCACGGAGTAATGCAGATTCCAGTTGCGGGTGTTGCCATGACGACGGGCTATTTTGTTGCCGATGTCGTCGGTGACGTCGACTCGGTCATAGCCCTGTACGTCACGACCATAGCTGAAGTAAAACAGGTCGTTGAGGGTGAATGGATTGTCGAATGAGACGGTAGCACCGGCCTGATATTTGCCGGTTGTGCGACCACCGGTGTCGTCTAGCGTGAGGTTGCCTCGGAATGGAATGGCTTTTTGGGCCCATGTGATGATGAGGTCGGATTCGTTCGGTTTGTCGGCAGGTGCGATCTTGATGTCGGCTTCGACGGTGGGAATCCGTTTGAAGTTCTCTAAGCCCATTTCAATGTGGCGCAAGTTGAGGATGTCGCCGGCTTTAATCGGTAAGGCATTGAAGCTGTGCGCTCTCGCAACATGGGTTTTATCGGCGTTGGTTGGGTCGAACTGAATGTTGCGGACACGTCCCGGAATGACAGTGAGTTTGAGTGTGCCGGATTTGAGGTCTTGTGGTTCTGCCAAGATGCGTGTGGTGGTATAACCCCGATCAATGACTGCGTTTTGAGCGGCGGTCATGAGTGCGTTAACCCCGTTGGCACCCAAGGCTACGCCAATAGGCATTGCGTTGGGTTGACCTGCGATTTGATGATTGGCTTTGGTAACAACAATCTGCTCACCAGCTTGTGTTTTAATCGCCATGAGACCGGTTTGCTTTAATGCGCTGTTCAATGCAAATTGAAATTTGTCTGCTGAATCACCGACCAACTCAATATGACGGATGTTGAAGTTTGGGGTCTCGTTTAAAGGCAGCGTTACCTGCTCTATTGGTTGATCAGCTTGACCTTCGAGACGTACATCCGGCACTTTGGGTTGTTGCTCTTGTACGGCTTTAATTCGGTCTTTTTCTAACTGGATTTGCTGATCATTAATGCTTTGTGCGTGGCCAACAAAACAATGAGCCAACATGAAACTCAATGTGGTGAGTTTAAGTGCAGCATGAGTGCTTTTTGCTTTTGAAATGGCTACTTTGAGTGGTTTTGTTGGCTGCACGGGCGTTCTTTTTGAAATAGTGTAATTGAAATATGTATAAAAAGCGAATTCGATTACTATATCACAGAAAAGAGCTTTTGTTATAACGGCGCGGGTTACGGACGTACATTTTTATCTTTGTGTTGTATGCGTGCCATGCATTTTTAATAACTTTGAATCAATGTTAAGTTTATTGCTCTTTTTTACACACATTTATAATTTTTAGATCGTTTTTGTGATTATTATTGATCACTGTACTCAGGCAGTCGATTATTTTTGCGAGGGACGTTTTTTTGCGGTATGAATTTTGTTGCAAAACAGAGATGTTTTGAGTCGGCGTGATCATTCCCTAAAACGCCGATTGACTTGATGCCCTGTCACGATAACTCGTGATGGGGCTTTTTTACTTAAGTGCTTTTATTTCTTAATGTAATACTGATTCGCCCTGCCAGTTGATTAATGAAGGCAGCATCGGTAATTTTTGTAAAGCATTTATAATTGGGGTTAAAGGTACCCCTTTTTGCTTTGTCAGATAAAAGATAAAGTCGAGTACCTCCATCAGGATTGCTCATACCTGACCAAAATGAGTTCGTGCTGTATCACACACATATTCCCGAGCTTTATTTTGATTGGTGAATTAAAGTACGAATAGCAATTTTCGCAGATTGAAAAAGGCCAAGTGAAGCATCACATGGTTTACTTCAATCACCAAATCGAAAGTTGCCATGAA
>JBIKPB010000216.1:0-3195 GCA_044357705.1 Formosimonas sp.
ACGGCTTGGCCGATGTTGCAGACGTGATTTTGCCGATGACACCGTTTACCGAAACGGCCGGTACATTTGTTAACGCGGAAGCGCGTGTACAAACATTTAATCCGGTGGTTAAGCCTTTGGGCGATTCGCGTCCGGCGTGGAAAATTATGCGCGTGCTCGGTGAGCGATTGGGTGTGGCTGGTTTTGATTTTAATGATATCAATGGTGTGCGTGAAAAAATAGCAGCTGTCTTGAATCAAGGTGTTGTAACCAATAACAATACTGTTGCTGTTACAGGTATTGAAGCACAAAATGTTGTAGGCTTGAGCCGTTCAGCACGCGTTTCAGCTTATGCTGCGGATCCGATCACACGTCGTGCAGAGAGCTTGCAGTTGACTGATTTGGCACGAAATGCACAATTGGTGGGCTTGGCCGCGAATGTTTATGCTAACTTGGGCTTGGCGCAAGATTTGGCGGGTGATGCGGCTTGGGTTTATGTGACTCAAGACGGGGTCAAAATCAAAGCGCAAGCGATGCTCAATCCGAATTTGGCAGATAACGTGGTCGATATTCAAGGCGGTACGCACTTAGCGGCGCAGCTGGGTAATCAATTTGGTGTGGTGACGGTGGAGCGCGCATAATGGATTTAATCAATCAATTCACCCAATGGGGTGCTGGTGTCTTCGGCGAAACAGGTTGGAACGTAATTTGGGCGCTGCTCCGCATCGTGCCACTGATGGTCGTAATTTTATTGTCTGTGGCGTATTTGACTTTTATGGAACGTAAAGTCATCGGTTACATGCAAGGTCGGATTGGCCCAAATCGTGTGGGCCCATTTGGTTTGTTACAGCCGATTGCCGACGTGGTTAAGTTATTGGTTAAAGAAATCATCACGCCGACACGAGCTGATAAGCCTTTGTATTATCTCGGGCCCTTGATGGTTTTGGTACCTGCTTTTGCAGTGTGGGCGGTGATCCCATTCGGTAAAGACGTCGTGATAGCGCACGTCGATGCGGCTTTATTGTATGTCATGTCAATTGCTTCAATTGGTGTGTATGGTGTGATTTTGGCAGGTTGGGCATCGAACTCTAAATACGCATTTTTTGGTGCGATGCGTGCAGCCGGGCAAATGGTTTCATATGAAATCGCGATGGGCTTTGCGATCATTGTGGTATTGATGGTATCCAATAGTTTGGATTTCCACACCATCGTTGCCGTACAGCAAAAAGGCATGATGGCTGACGCCGGTCTTAATTTCTTATCATGGAACTGGTTGCCATTATTGCCGATGTTTTTGGTTTATTTGATTTCGGGTGTGGCTGAAACCAACCGTCACCCATTTGATGTGGTTGAGGGTGAGTCTGAGATTGTTGCGGGTCATATGATCGAGTATTCGGGTATGGGTTTTGCGTTGTTCTTCCTCGCCGAATATACCAATATGTATGTGATTGCAGCTTTGACGTCGCTCTTGTTTTTGGGCGGTTGGGATGCGCCAGTTGCATTCTTGTCATTCATTCCAGGTGTGATCTGGATGTTGCTCAAAATGAGCATGGTCATTTTCTTTTTCCTTTGGATTCGCGCCACGTTCCCACGTTATCGTTATGATCAAATCATGCGTTTGGGTTGGAAAATCTTCATTCCAGTGTGTTTGGTGTGGTTGTTGGTGGTTGGTTTATGGTTGCACAGCCCGCTTAATATTTGGACGAAATAGGACACATCATGGCACCCATCAAACATCAATTTAAAAGTTTTTTCCTCACTGAAATGCTGCAAGGCTTGGCGGTGACCGGCGGTTACTTTTTTAAAAGTATTTTTAAAAGCAAAGTAACGCTGCAATATCCTGAAGAAAAAACCCCGATTTCACCACGCTTTCGTGGTTTGCACGCATTGCGTCGTTACCCGAATGGTGAAGAGCGTTGCATCGCGTGTAAATTATGCGAAGCGGTTTGTCCGGCATTGGCGATTACGATCGAATCGGCTGAGCGTGATGACGGTTCGCGCCGTACCACACGTTACGACATTGATTTGACCAAATGCATTTTTTGCGGCTTTTGTGAAGAATCATGCCCAGTAGATTCGATTGTTGAAACTCAGATCTTAGAGTACCACGGTGAAAAGCGCGGCGATTTGTATTTCACCAAAGACATGTTGCTCGCAGTCGGCGATAAATACGAAGAAGAGATCGCTGCTGCCAAAGGTGCAGATGCGAAGTACAGATAAATAGCATCAGTTAAATCAGTCAAAGAATTGAATACGATTTTTTGAGTTTAAGGAAAAACCAACCAGCAGCCTTTCAGGTGAGCCGGTTTGATTTTGAACACGGTACAAAAAGCAATAAGGCTTAACAAATGGACGTTCAAAGCATTTTATATTTTATATTCGCAGGTATCTTACTGCTCTCCGCCTTGATGGTGGTGACCGTTCCTAATCCTGTGCATGCGGCTTTATTCCTGATCCTGTCGTTCTTTTCGGCAGCGGGTATTTGGATCATGTTACAAGCTGAGTTCCTCGGCATCTTGTTGATATTGGTGTATGTCGGCGCGGTCATGATTTTATTCCTGTTTGTGGTCATGATGATTAACCTTAATGTCAATGAGCCGCGTAAAGACTTCAAAAAGCTCTTGCCTTGGGCATCTTTGCTCGGCTTGGTTGTGATTTTGGAAATGGGTAGCGTGATTTATCATCATTTCAATGTAAAAACTTTAGATATGAGCAGCAGCTTGGTGGACAGCGTCACGCACTCCAACACCCGTAAAATCGGTCAAGTCTTGTTTACTGACTTTGCGTTTCCGTTTGAGATTGCTGCATTGATTTTGTTAGTTGCATTGATTGCAGCGGTAGTCATTACATTGCGCCATCGTAAAGATGCCAAAGCGCAAAATCCCGCCAAGCAAGCTCAAGTTCGTGCTGCTGATCGTTTGGTAATGGTTAATGTTGTTGCTGATATGTCGGCTCATCAAACCACGCCACCGGTTCCAGAGTCGACGGAACACAACACTGCAGCAGCACCCGCTGCAATTGCAGCACCTGCTCCAGCGGCAGTACCGACAGGAGATAAAAAATGATGTTGGCTCCAGCAAATTATCTGATTTTAGGCGCGGCCTTATTTGCCATCGGTGTGGTGGGCGTAGTACTCAATCGTAAAAATATGATTGTTTTGCTCATGTCGGTTGAGTTGATGCTGCTTGCAGTGAATATGAACTTTGTTTCATTTGC
>JBIKPB010000025.1:0-12241 GCA_044357705.1 Formosimonas sp.
ATTTTTGTTGCGTTGCACATATCAAAGTCGCTGCCCATGCAGCAAAAAAGCTGGCTTCTCTATTGACAGCACAAGGTGCATTGCGCACAATGCAGCAACACGAAAATAATATCAGGAGCACACATTGGTCACGCAAAAAACGGCAAAAAAGCCAACAGCAGCGCCAAAAGTCACAGCCAAAAAAACGGTGGTGAAACCGACCGTCACTAAAAAAACAGTGATAAAGCCAGTCGCGCGTACAGCAAAAACCAGTCAAACGGTTGCAACGGCGTCGGTTCGCAAAAAGTCTGCGACACAAAAAACAGCACCCAAACAAACAAAAACGGTCGGCTCTAAGCAGGCTGACTCTTTCAATCCGACGCAAGCGATTGAAGCGCAAATGCGGGCATTCGCCAAAGACTTGGAGCTGCAAGCGGCAAAAGCCAATCAAGCCGCTGCCGATATGATGAAAACCGCACAGGAAAACGTTTCCAAAGCGACCCAAGTCGCTCCTGAGGCATCGGAGTCTCCTTTTGGACAATGGCAAAATTTATTCACCCACACCGATTCAGGTTTGGGCATGCCGAATATCATGGGTGCGTGGCAACAGTTTGGCGATACATTGAAACAAATGAGTGCGCAAAATCCACTGAGTGGCTTAAGCACAATGGGTTCAATGGGCGGCGAAGGTTTGGCTGATGTCGCGAAAATGGTTGATGCCGACGACTTGCAGCGCTTGCAGGCCGAGTATCTGAAAGAAATGGCAGCGTTGTGGCAAAGCTATACGGTGCAGCAAAGTTTTGACATCACTGATCGTCGTTTTGTCTCGAGAGCATGGCGGACTAATTCGTGGGCGAATTATTTGGCGCAAAGCTATTTGATCAATGCGCGATTGATGTTGGAGCTTGCTGAGTGCGTCAAAGCTGATGCCAAGACCAAAACCCGCGTGCGTTTTGCCGTCATGCAATGGGTCGACTCATTGGCACCGTCGAATTTTTTCTTGACCAATCCGGATGCGCAGCAAAAACTCATGGATACCAAAGGCGAGAGTCTGAAGCTCGGCATTCAAAATTTTTTGACCGATTTGCAAAAAGGACGGATTTCTCAGACCGACGAAACGGCGTTTGAAGTCGGTGTGAATGTGGCGCGTTCGGACGGCGCAGTGGTGTTTGAAAACGAATATTTCCAATTGCTGCAATACACGCCGTTGACCGAAAAAGTCGGCGAACGACCCTTGTTGATCGTGCCTCCTTGCATCAATAAATTTTATATTTTGGACTTACAGCCAGAAAATTCGCTCGTGCGTCACGCGGTTGAGCATGGCAATACCGTTTACCTCGTGAGTTGGCGCAATGCCGATGAGGCGTTGGCGCAAACGACGTGGGATGATTATATTGAGCATGTCATCATTAAAGCGATCAACGTGGTGTCGGAAGCTTCGGGCAGCGCACAAATCAATACGCTCGGTTTCTGCGTCGGCGGCACATTGTTGTCAACAGCTTTGGCCGTTATGGCGGCACGTGTTGAAGATAAAGTAGCGAGCTTGACCTTGCTGACCGCATTGCTCGATTTTTCAGACAACGGTGTTTTGGATGCGTATGTCGATGAGCAACACGTCGTGATGCGTGAACAGGCTTTTGCCAATGGCGGTGTCATGCTCGGCAAAGAGTTGTCGAATGCTTTTGCAACTTTGCGCCCGAACGATTTGGTTTGGAATTATGTGGTCAGCAATTACCTCAAAGGCGAGCAGCCGACGGCATTTGATTTGCTGTATTGGAATTCGGATTCGACCAATTTACCAGGCCCGATGTTCTGTTGGTATTTACGCAATA
This sequence comes from Formosimonas sp., assembly GCA_044357705.1. Lineage (GTDB taxonomy): Bacteria > Pseudomonadota > Gammaproteobacteria > Burkholderiales > Burkholderiaceae > Hydromonas. The sequence goes on from JBIKPB010000025.1 coordinate 1,812, forward strand.
CGTATCTTGAAAACCGTTTAAAAACTGCGGGCAGTGCGATTGTGTGTGGCGAAAAAGTCGATCTCAAATCAGTTAACGTGCCGACTTATGTTTTGGCCTGTCGAGAAGATCACATCGTGCCGTGGATGGCCGCGTATCGTTCACAAGGAACACTCGGTGGTCGCAAAAAATTTGTTTTAGCCGCTTCCGGTCATATTGCTGGCGTGGTCAATTCGGCGAAGAAAAATAAACGCAGTTACTGGACGCATGACGCGGTCAATCTCGATAAGGCTGATGCCGAACAGTGGTTGGATGGTGCAGACGAACATGTGGGCAGCTGGTGGACAGATTGGACGAGTTGGTTGAGTCATCATTCGGGCAAGCCAGTGGCGGCACCGAATAAATTGGGTAGCAGCAAGTTCAAGCCGATTGAGGCCGCACCTGGGCGCTATGTAAAAGTACGTTCGGCTTAGGAGTTGAATGACATATTTAATTTTGAAATATCTAGTCACTGCTGGAATTGTGGTGTTGGTCTCTGAGTTAGCAAGGCGGAGTGATCAGTTGGGGGCTTTGCTTGCATCGTTACCTTTGGTGACTGTTTTGACCTTAATTTGGCTGTATGTCGAACAACAGCCTCGTGAAAAATTAGCAAATCATATGTCATATACGTTTTGGTACGTATTACCGACTTTACCGATGTTCTTATTGTTTCCTTGCCTGTTGGGGCGCCTATCATTCTTTCCAGCATTATTGGTCTGGTCGATTTTGACCGTATTGGTTTTTTTACTTTATGCCATTGTGATGAATAAATTCAACATCAAATTGTTATAGCTGTGTGAGTAGCTTGGTTGGTAAATGGATGTTTTTAGTTTTTGAGTAATTTTTAAAATAAATAGGAGATGATATGACACAAGTTGTAATCGTAGCAGCAGTTCGCACGGCTTTAGGTAAATTCGGTGGTTCACTTGCTAAAGTGCCCGCGCCAGAGTTAGGTGCGACAGTGATTAAAGCGTTGTTGGAAAAAACCGGTGTTTCAGGCGACGCAATCAACGAAGTGATTATGGGGCAGGTCTTGACCGCAGGCAGTGGTCAAAATCCAGCGCGTCAAGCGGTGATTAAGGCCGGCTTGCCGAATCATGTTTCAGCCATGACCATCAATAAAGTTTGTGGCTCCGGCCTCAAAGCGGTCATGTTGGCAGCGCAAGCGATCGAGTGCGGCGATGCTGAAATCGTGATTGCCGGTGGTCAAGAAAACATGAGCGCGTCACCGCATGTTTTACCTAACTCACGTGATGGTTTCCGCATGGGCAACACACAATTGGTCGACACGATGATCATTGACGGTTTGTGGGATGTATACAATCAATACCACATGGGCATTACGGCAGAAAACGTCGCTAAAGCCAGCAACATCAGCCGTGAAGCGCAGGATGCGTTTGCGCTCGCATCGCAAACTAAGGCGATTGCTGCGATTGACGCAGGTAAATTTAAAGACGAAATTGTGCCGGTTGTGATTCCGCAACGCAAAGGCGATCCGGTAGTGTTTGATACCGATGAGTTCCCGAATCGCAAAACCAATGCCGAAGGGTTGGCTGGTTTACGCCCTGCATTTGACAAAGCAGGTACGGTGACCGCGGGCAATGCTTCGGGTTTGAACGACGGTGCAGCAGCCGTCATGGTCATGAGTGCCGATAAAGCGAAAGAGTTGGGTTTGACACCTTTGGCAACGATCAAGTCGTTCGCCAGCGCAGGTCTTGATCCTTCAATCATGGGCATGGGGCCGGTTCCTGCTTCAAAGCGCGCTTTGGAAAAAGCAGGTTGGTCAGTGAATGACTTGGATTTGATGGAAATCAATGAAGCCTTTGCTGCACAAGCGTGCGCAGTTAATCAAGACATGGGGTGGGATACCTCAAAAATCAATGTCAATGGCGGCGCGATTGCTTTGGGTCACCCAATTGGTGCATCAGGTTGCCGCGTTTTGGTCAGCCTTTTGCACGAAATGGTCAAGCGCGATGCGAAAAAAGGTCTGACTTCGTTGTGCATTGGCGGTGGTATGGGTGTGGCATTGGCGGTTGAACGTTGATCCAAAAAAACGTGTATCTTGTGTTTTAAGTAGGTTAGAAAATTTTGAGTGGAAAACCCCACTCAAAATTGAGATGAAAAATTAATTTTAATTAAGAACGGAGACAAAGCATGAGTCAAAAAGTAGCATACGTCACAGGTGGTATGGGTGGTATTGGAACGTCAATTTGCCAACGTTTACACAAAGATGGCTTTAAAGTTATTGCAGGCTGCGGTCCAACTCGCGATGCACAAAAATGGCTCGATGAGCAAGCAGCTCTGGGTTATACCTTTTACGCTTCAGTGGGTAATGTGGGTGACTGGGATTCAACTGTAGAAGCTTTTGACAAAGTCAAAGCTGAGCACGGCACGATCAGTGCGTTGGTCAACAACGCAGGGATTACACGTGATGGTCAATTCCGTAAAATGGACTTTAAGCAATGGGATGAAGTGATTCGCACCAACTTGTATTCAATGTTTAACGTGACCAAACAAGTGATTGATGGCATGGTTGACCAGGGTTTTGGTCGCATCATTAACATTTCATCGGTCAATGGTCAAAAAGGTCAATTCGGTCAAACCAATTACTCGACGGCTAAAGCTGGCCTGCATGGTTTTACGATGGCTTTGGCGCAAGAGGTCGCTGCCAAAGGTGTGACCGTCAACACGGTATCACCAGGTTACGTTGCGACAGATATGGTTACCGCGATTCGTGAAGATGTTTTGGAAAAAATCATTTCAGGTATTCCCGTCAAACGTTTGGGCAAACCCGAAGAAATCGCTTCCATGATTGCTTGGCTCGCATCGGATGAAGGTGGTTTCTCGACGGGTGCGGACTTTTCGGTAAATGGTGGTTTGCATATGGGTTGATAAGCCTTTATGCTGCCAGTAACGTCGCTGCTTGATATATAATGTCAACCCATGCGAACACAAGTCGCTCATCGTTTGGTGAGCGACTTTTTAATTGAATCTTTCATGACGACCATTACGTACAGTAAGTCCCAACGCCAAACCGCTTTTATGTGGGCAGTGTTGGGTGCGTTATTCTTTTCGGCCAAAGCGATTTTGGCGAAATTGATGTACCGTGAAGGTGCTGATGCGATTGATGTATTGACGTTGCGCATGTTAATGTCTTTGCCGTTTTTTATTGCGATCGGGCTTTGGGCGCGTCGCAGCCAGCCATATCAGATGACGCGCAGCGATTACATTCAGGTATTTGTGGTTGGTTTGTTTGGTTATTATTTAGCGAGTTTGTTTGATTTCATGGGGCTGGAATATATTTCAGTTGGGCTCGAGCGTTTGATTTTGTTCCTCACGCCGTCGCTGGTGTTGATCATGTCGAAGTTTGTATTTAAGAAAAAAATTGATGTGAAACAATGGCTTGCGATGGTTTCGGCGTATGCTGGGATTGTTCTGGTGTTTGTACATGAGGTCAGTTTTGGCGGTAAAAATGTACCGTTGGGCTCAGCTTTGGTGTTTGCCAGCGCCGCGTCATATGCAACGTATTTGTTGATGACGGGTGAGTTGGTCAAGCGTTTGGGGGCGATTCGTTTGGTGGCTTATGCGATGGCGGTTTCGACGATTTTGTGCGTATTGAATTATGTGTTGATTCGTAATGTGCATGGTTTGGTTGTGCAAAATATGCCGGTTTACGGTTACTCTTTACTTAATGCTGTTGTGTGTACGGTAGCGCCTGTGGTTTTAACCATGTTGGCGGTCGCACGGCTCGGCTCATCAATTGTCTCGCAAATCAGCATGGTCGGTCCGCTTGCGACATTGGGTTTGGGCTATGTGTTTTTGGGTGAGCCGATTACACCGACTCAGTTGGCGGGTACGGTGCTGGTGATGACTGGGATCTTTTTGGTTGGGCGTGTGGCAACGCAAAAATGAAGGGGCGCCGCTTAATTTGTGAGCAGCTTTTTATTTGATTTAACGTAGCTTTTGTGCAGGTTTCCCGCGCAAAAACTCAAACTCCGACTACCAAAAAGTAGGGGTTTACTTTTTGGAAAATGGTTTTATGAGTATTCAGTGGTTCCCCGGGCACATGCACAAAGCCCGCAAAGAAATTGCCGAGCGGTTGAAAATGGTCGATGTGATTGTCGAGGTGGTGGACGCGCGTTTACCGTACTCGAGTGAAAATCCATTGCTCGCACCGATGGGGCAGTTTCGCAATCGACCGTGTCTTAAAATTTTGAACAAGTCCGATCTTGCCGATCCAGCCAAGACACAAGAGTGGCTCGCTTATTATCACAATCAACCAAACGTTACGGCAATGGTGTTCGTTGGCAATAATCGCCCCGATGTTAAGCGGTTGATGAAAACCATCCAGTCGCTCGCACCGCATCGTGATGGTGCGGATAAACCGTTGCGCATTATGGCGGCAGGGATTCCGAATGTTGGTAAGTCGACGTTGATTAATGCGCTTGCAGGTCGTAAAGTCGCACGCGTTGGTGATGAGCCAGCGGTGACTAAAATGCAGCAGTATATTGAGCTGCCCAACGGCACGCAGTTGTACGACACGCCGGGGTTTTTATGGCCAAAGATTGCCGATCCAGCGAGTGGTTATCGCCTTGCGATGAGTGGGGCAATTGGCAAAAACGTCATTGATTTTGAAGATATTGCGATTTATGCGGCAGAGTTTCTGAGCGAGAACTACCCTGAACGTTTGCTGCAACGCTACAAACTCAGCGAGTTGCCCGAAAAGCCAGAAGATATTTTGCTCGCCATCGCTAAAAAACGCGGTTATGTCAAAAGCGGTGGGGTGGTTGACATGCAAAAAACCTCAGAGTTGCTGATCGTTGAGTTACGTGGCGGTATGCTCGGACGATTGAGCTTTGAAACACCTAAAGATATTGTCATCGCCTCGGAAGAGTTGCTGAATGACGGCGATGTGGTGGTAAAATAGTACGCTAAGTGTTTGTTTTACCATTCAATTATGAGTGAACGCAATCACACGACTGGGTTTGAATCCATTTCTACCGCATCAAACAGATATTGACTGAACGCTCGCAAATGCGTGACAGTCAGCAAAAAAATTAGAGAACACCATGAACGAAACCATTATCCTACCCAATCATTCGCCCAAAATTGGCTTTGTTTCACTCGGTTGCCCAAAAGCCTTGGTTGATTCCGAAGATATTTTGACCAAACTCAAAACCGAGGGTTACACGATTTCGCCATCGTACGAAGACGCCGATTTGGTCGTAGTCAACACCTGTGGTTTTATTGACAGCGCGGTGCAAGAGTCGCTTGATGCGATCGGCGAAGCCCTGCATGAAAATGGCAAAGTCGTGGTGACCGGTTGCTTGGGTGCGCGTAAGGATGAGAACGGCGAAAATTTGGTGCAAACCATGCACCCCAAAGTTTTGGCAGTAACGGGGCCGCATGCGACCAATGAAGTGCTCGACGCCGTGCACATTCATCTGCCCAAACCGCATGATCCGTTCGTCGATCTAGTTCCACCGCAAGGTATCAAGCTCACACCAAGCCATTATGCGTATCTTAAAATTTCTGAAGGCTGCAATCATCGTTGCACGTTTTGCATCATCCCGTCGTTGCGTGGCGATCTGGTTTCTCGGCCGATTGGCGATGTGGTGCGTGAAGCAGAGAAACTCGTTAAATCCGGTGTGAAAGAGTTACTCGTTGTCTCGCAAGACACCAGCGCGTATGGTGTCGATGTCAAATTCCGTACTGGTTTTGTCAACGGTCGCCCAGTCAAAACCCACATGCAAGAGCTGGTACAAGAGCTGGCGCAACTCGGAGCTTGGGTGCGTTTGCATTATGTTTACCCGTATCCACACGTTGATCGTGTGATTGAGTTGATGGCGCAAGATGCAGTCAATGGGCAAGGTCGCGTGTTACCGTACCTCGACGTGCCGTTCCAACATGCGCATCCGCGCGTCCTCAAAGCGATGAAGCGTCCTGCGAATGGCGAAAAAACTTTAGAGCGCATTCAGGCGTGGCGCGCAGCTTGTCCTGATTTGACGATTCGCTCAACGTTTATTGCGGGCTTCCCATCTGAGACCGAAGAAGAGTTTGAGTATCTGTTGGACTTCCTTGACGAAGCACAACTTGATCGCGTCGGTTGCTTTGCCTATTCTCCTGTCGATGGTGCGGTGGCGAACCAGATCGAGGGCGCATTGCCCGACGAGGTACGCGAAGAGCGCACCGCCCGATTTATGGAAAAACAACAAGTCATCAGTACCGCACGTTTGGCGAAAAAAGTCGGCACAGTGCAAACCGTATTGATTGATGAAGTCGATGAGGACGGCGCGATTGCTCGCTCAATGGCCGATGCGCCCGAGATTGATGGCGCGGTTTACATTGACTACACCGAAACACCTTTGCAAGTCGGGCAATTTGTCGACGTGAAAATTCATGCCTCGGATGAGTACGATTTATGGGGTGCACTGGTTTAATGCCGATGCGCCGTTCAATACATTACCGATGTTGAACACAGAATGAAAATAGATTAATCGAATCAAGGAACACAGAGCTTATGGCACGTCGCCGCAACCGTCAAAATACACCGTTTGTCCCTAAAGTTTTTCCCACATTTGAATACACCATTGAATCGCTGGATATGGAAGGGCGCGGGATTGCGCGCGGCGAAGATGGCAAAGTGGTTTTTGTCGAAGGCGCATTGCCGTTTGAACGTGTTCGCGCTGAGTTGATCCGCGAGAAATCGAGCTTTAACCAAGCGCGTACCGTGCAGGTTTTAAAAGCATCGCCCGAGCGGGTCAAGCCGAAGTGCAAAGCATTTGGTGTGTGCGGTGGTTGCGCGATGCAGCACATGGATGCGCGCGCTCAGGTGGCGGCGAAGCAACGCGTGCTTGAGGATAATTTACAGCGCATCGGTCGTGTCACACCCGATACGATTTTACGCCCGATTGCGGGGCCGACTTGGGGTTATCGCTATCGTGCACGTTTGTCGGTGCGCAACGTACACAAGAAGGGCACGGTGTTGGTCGGCTTTCGTGAAAAGAACGGCGGTTATGTCGCTGAGATGGAAGCTTGCGAAGTGTTGCCGAAGCATATTTCTGATTTACTCATGCCATTGCGTGCGTTGGTCACTCAAACCACATTGATCGAAAAAATTCCACAGATTGAAGTTGCGGTCGGTCAATCGCGCACCGTTTTGGTGTTTCGCAATATGGAGGCTTTGACGAGCGCGGATGAGGATTTGTTCCGCGCGTTTGGTGATCAGTATGACGTGGATATTTGGCTGCAACCCAAAGGGCCCGAAACGGTTTACGCCTTTCATCCACAGCAAGAAAATTTACATTATGATTTGCCCGAGTTTGGCATTCGCATGCCGTACCGTCCGACCGATTTCACGCAGGTGAACTTTCACATCAATCGCGTTTTGGTTGGTCGTGCGGTGCGTTTACTGGACGTGAAACCGGATGAACGTGTTGCTGATTTTTTCTGCGGTTTGGGGAACTTTACGTTACCGCTGGCGACCGTTGCTTTGCATGTGGTGGGCATTGAAGGCTCGACACAATTAACCACACGTGCTTTAGAAAATGCCATGGTGAATGGTGTGTCCGATAAAACAGAGTTTTTTTGCCGTAATTTATTTGAAGTCACCGCCGACGATTTACGCGGTTTGGGCAAGCTTGATAAATATCTGGTCGATCCACCACGTGATGGGGCGGATGCGTTATGCTTGGCGCTGGCACAATTGTCTGATGCTGAAAAACCGCGTCGGATCGTCTATGTGTCGTGTAATCCGTCGACGTTGGCGCGCGATGCCAATACGTTGGTTAATCAAGCGGGCTATCGTTTGAGCAGTGCAGGGGTGGTGAATATGTTTCCGCATACGGCGCACGTAGAGTCCATGGCGGTGTTTGACCTTTAAAAAATCGTCAAGCGTAAAAGCCGACTTCTATACGACTCATTCAGGTTTGTTCAATATGGAGTGATAATGTTTCGATACTTAAAAGTGACTTTAGGCATTGCTGCTGCGCTGGTATGTGTGACTGCCGCGGCTCAAGATAAAGTTGTGATTAAGCCGACCAAGAACGCCGCTCAAGCTGCAGTGACAGTCAAACCCTCTGCTGCGGCCTCGTCTAAAAAGGCTATTCAGCCGGTAAAAAAAGACAAAGCAGCTTCTGTTCAAAAAAAGTCTGAAGTTCAGAAAAGTCCCCCATCTCAAAAAAAGAGCGCAGTCACTCCCCAAGCCACCGAACCATCAAAAGCTAAGCCAATATCGCCCGTTCAGCGCAAGCCTCAACCGGTGGTTGCGCCTGTTACACGACCGAAAGCCCCCCTTAAGCCCACAGTGAAAGAAGCAGTTCAGCCCACTGCTGTACCTCAAGTTAATCTCAAAGAAAAACCTGCTGTGGCGGAAGTCGTTCCGGTGGCAGAGAAAGACGCAACCACCTCCCCATCCGTCACACCCGCCCCCGCGACCACTGCTCCGACGGTTGTTCCTGTGCCTATTCCAGCGGTTTCTGTAATTGAACCCATTTGTCGATGCGGCTTTTTTGAGCAGTCTGGATGAGAGTGATTGGTTGACCATTGTCGCTGTTGCTGCCGGTGAGCAGTATCGCAATCAGTTGCGGGTCAAGCGGGGCAAAACAGGATTTTTTGGGGCAGGTATTTGGCACGGTCGTGACCCTGTTTACAGGTTTACCGATTACGGATATCACCGCATCGAGCGCGAATGCGGTTGGCGCTAAGGATCGAGGCGAGGGTGCATTGAGTCCAGCCATGACTTACGAGTATTATTTGGGCTTGCCGCCTGCGGATATGCGCCAGTCTTGAAAATTAGTCAGTTTTCGCGAGGGTTATAAAGTTCAGGGCAAACGCTACGATTGGCCGATTCCCGATGATTTAACCGAGTTTGAAGTGGCTCAAGTCGAGTTGGCCAAGCGTGTTGCGTCGAATGAAAAAAACGTGATGCTGGATCCAAAGACTTCGACAGCTAAAACGGATGATGCTAAAACCAAGCAAAAGATCATTACGCTGCCGCCCAGCGAGAGTGAGGCCGGTGTTGGTGTGTATTGATTTTAGGTAATGACTGACTGAAATTCGGCTCTATGTAGCTATTTGATTTTATTTAAAATTTTTTAATTTAACCCACGAAAAAGGTAGTTTTTTCGTATTGACCATAGAGAGTAATATGAACGTTTTGACTTTAGCCCAATTGATTGCTGACGATGCACTGCAAGGTAAGCGTGTTTTCATTCGCTCCGACCTTAACGTACCGCAGGATGATGCGGGTCAAATCACCGATGACACGCGCATCCGTGCGTCGATCCCAGCGATTGAGATGGCTTTAAAGGCTGGTGCGGCAGTGATGGTGACTTCTCATTTGGGTCGTCCGACTGAAGGCGAGTTCAAGCCGAGTGATTCATTGCAGCCTGTTGCCGAGCGCATTGCAGCGTTGTTGGGTCAAAAAGTCGAACTCAAACAAAACTGGGTGGAGGGTGTGCAAGTCGCAGTAGGTCAAGTCGTGGTGCTTGAAAACTGCCGCGTTAATAAAGGCGAGAAAAAAAATGACGATGCGCTCGCGCAAAAAATGGCGGCGTTGTGTGACGTTTATGTCAATGATGCCTTTGGTACATCCCATCGTGCAGAAGCCACCACGCATGGCATCGCCAAATACGCGCCGATTGCCGTTGCGGGGCCATTGTTGGCAGCCGAGCTTGATGCTCTCGGCAAAGCATTATTGGCACCTAAAAAGCCGCTTGCTGCCATCGTTGCAGGCTCAAAAGTCTCAACTAAATTGACGATTTTAAAAAGTTTGGCGGATAAAGTCGATCAACTCATCGTGGGTGGTGGGATTGCCAATACATTTATGCTCGCCGCAGGATTACCCATTGGTAAGTCTTTGGCAGAGCCGGATTTGGTCAATGAAGCACGCGACATCATGGCCAAAATGACCGCACGCGGCGCGACGGTACCGATTCCGACCGATGTCGTGTGCGCCAAAGAGTTCTCAAAAGATGCGGTTGCAACCATCAAAGCGGCAACTGATGTTGAGGCGGACGATTTGATCCTCGATATTGGCCCAGATACAGCGGCAGCAATCGCCGCACAGTTATTGACCGCAGGAACGATTGTCTGGAACGGCCCGATGGGCGTATTTGAGTTTGATCAATTCGGTAACGGCACCAAAACTTTAGCGCAGGCGATTGCTCGCTCATCCGGTTTTTCGATTGCCGGTGGTGGTGATACTTTGGCGGCTATTGCAAAATATGACATTGCCAGCGAAGTGAGTTATATCTCTACAGGCGGCGGGGCATTCTTAGAGTTTTTGGAAGGCAAAGAGTTGCCTGCGGTAGCGATTTTAGAAGCGCGTGCTAAGGGTTGAGTTTTAGTTGGTGAATTAAACTACGAAAGGCAATTTTGAAGAAGATTCATAGTAACGGCTTGAATCGGAG
>JBIKPB010000196.1:0-3491 GCA_044357705.1 Formosimonas sp.
AATGACTTGACCGATGGTGCACATATCGAACGTGAATTGCTGATGATGAAGGTTCGTGCTGTCGGTAAAGACCGTGAAGAAATCAAACGCACGACGGATATTTTTCGCGGCAAAATCGTGGATGTGACCGATAAGTCATACACGATCGAGTTGACGGGTGATCGTGGTAAAATCGACGCCTTTTTGCAGGCGATTGAGCGCAGTTTGATTATCGAAACCGTTCGTACAGGTGTTTCTGGTATTGGGCGTGGTGAACGAACGTTAAAAGTTTAAGTCGTTCGCGCAAAAGTGAAAACCTACTTTTGTGCGGCTTTAGTTAGAATTTTTTCGTGGGAAACCCACAAAAAATGGGTCAACCCCAAAAATTTTGAGTACATTTTTTACATTTAAGGAAAAAAGATGAAAGTTTTTTACGATAAAGATTGTGATTTGTCATTGATCAAAGGCAAAACAGTAGCGATTATTGGCTATGGCTCACAAGGCCACGCGCACGCTCTGAATTTAAAAGACAGCGGTGTTAAAGTCGTGGTTGGTTTGCGCGCTGATTCTGCATCTTGGAAAAAAGCCGAAAACGAAGGCTTAAGCGTTGCTGAAGTCAAAGATGCTGTTGCGTCAGCCGATATCGTCATGATTTTGACCCCAGACGAATTCCAATCTGCGTTGTATCGTAACGAAATCGAACCAAACTTGAAAAAAGGCGGCACACTCGCATTCGCCCACGGTTTTGCGATTCACTACAACCAAGTCGTGCCTCGTGCTGACTTAGACGTGATTATGGTTGCGCCAAAAGCCCCAGGTCACACAGTGCGTTCTGAATTCGTTCGTGGCGGTGGCGTACCTGACCTCATCGCTGTATACCAAGACGCATCGGGCACGGCCCGTGACGTTGCATTGGCTTACGCATCAGGCGTGGGTGGCGGTCGTACTGGCATCATCGAAACGACATTCAAAGACGAAACTGAAACTGACTTGTTCGGTGAACAAGCCGTATTGTGCGGTGGCGCGGTTGAGTTGGTTAAAATGGGCTTTGAGACCTTGGTTGAAGCAGGTTATCAACCTGAAATGGCGTATTTTGAATGTTTGCACGAATTGAAGTTGATTGTTGATTTGATGTTTGAAGGCGGTATCGCCGATATGAACTACTCAATCAGCAACAACGCTGAATACGGCGAATACGTGACAGGCCCAGAAGTGATTAACGAAGAGTCACGTGCAGCGATGCGCAATGCACTCAAACGCATTCAGTCTGGTGAATACGCGAAAATGTTCATCGCTGAAGGTGCAAGTAATTATCCTTCAATGACCGCACGTCGTCGCAACAATGCAGCGCACCCCATCGAAATCGTTGGTGGTCAACTTCGCGCCATGATGCCGTGGATTGCGAAAAACAAAATCATTGATAAAGCCAAAAACTAATCGTTTTTAAGCGTCAACGGTTTGAAGGTTTCAGACCTTAATGACAAGCGTCGCTCGAAAGAGTGACGCTTGTTTTGCATTCAACGGAGAAAATCATGAACATTAAATACAAACTCAGTGCATTATTGTGCGCCATTTTACCGGCTTCATTTGCGCATGCCGATAATACAAAAATCAATGCAAATGGCACGATCGTTGAGCTGTGCGCTGCTGCACAAACCGAACTCAAGCAAAACACCGCAACCTTGCAATTTTCATTTGAGTCGCGCAACACTGATAAAAGCCAAGCCGCAGATGAGGTCAACCGCTTGGTTGACGCAGGGATTAAGAAAATCAAAGCTGAATATCCAAGCGCTAAAGTGATTACCGGCGGTTATAACACTTATCAATATTACGATGACAAAGGCAAGGCGCAAGGTTGGCAAGCCACTCAGTCATTCAGTATCGAAACCAAAAATTTAACCGATGTCGAGCCGATGACCGCAGCATTGCAAACCTTGGGTTTGTCCTTTAATGGCGTTAGTTTTGGTCTTACGCGTGAGGAAACTGAACGTGCGCAAAGTCAGCTTTATAAAACCGCTTTTGACGACGCGCAACAGCGCTTGAAATGGATGGCACAAGGCATGGGTAAAACGGGTACGTGGCAAATCGTTAAGATTGATGCAACTAAAGGTAACAGCTGCGGTGGCAATATGCCCGTACCGATGATGGCGAGCTTTGCGCGTGCTAAGGCGATGGATGCTGAGGTTAGCCGACCGAATTTGGAGTCGGGCACGCAGAACGTGCAGTTAAACCTTTGGATTCAGGCCAGAATCAAGTAAAATAGCGCCTCACCTCATGTGAGGCGTTTTTAATTTTAGAAGGCACGATCATCATGGCAGGCAATGCAAATTATCCTCATCCCATCCTCGCAAAAGAAGGTTGGCCGTTTATTGGTATCGCGGTTTTTCTCGCGATTCTGATCCATTGCTTGGGCGGTTTCGGTTGGGCTTTACCGTTTTACATCATCGCTGTTTTCATCATCCAGTTTTTTCGCGATCCGGCACGTGATATTCCAAATCAAGCCGGTGCAGTATTGAGTCCCGCCGATGGGCGGGTGATTGTGGTTGAAAAAACACGTGATATTTACGCGGATCGTGAAGCTCTGAAAATCAGCGTGTTCATGAACGTGTTTAACGTGCATTCAAACCGCATTCCGGTGGATGGTGATGTGATCAAAGCCAACTATTTTCCAGGTCAGTTTTTCAATGCCGATTTAGCCAAAGCATCGGAGCATAACGAGCGCAATGCATTGGTGATTCGCACGCCTGACAATCAAATCGTCACGTCGGTACAAGTGGCCGGTTTGATTGCCCGTCGGATTTTGTGCTACGTCGGTGTGCGTCATGCGGCCAAGCGCGGTGAGCGTTATGGTTTTATTCGTTTTGGTTCGCGCGTTGACGTGTATTTGCCAGTCGATGCTATGCCGCGCGTGACGATCGGTGACATGGTGAGTGCATCATCGACGATTTTGGCCACATTGGCACAATCTGCACCTGTGATTGTTGAGCCTGCAGAACATCAAGCAAACTGAAAAAAAGTAAGTGTTTTTACGATTAAGGACAGCAAGTATGAGTGATGAACACGATCTGCCGCATTTGAGAGCTTTGGATGGTGAAGCGCAACATCATCGCCACCGCAGCATTTATTTATTGCCCAATGCTTTTACGACTGCTGCTTTGTTTTGTGCATTTTTTGCAATCATTAAAGCCAATGCCGGTGAGTTTGCTGTAGCGGCGATTGCGATTTTTTTCTCAATGGTACTGGATGGCATGGATGGTCGCGTTGCGCGTTTAACCAACACACAAAGTGCATTCGGTGAGCAATATGACAGTCTGGCTGATATGGTTTCGTTTGGTGTCGCGCCAGCATTGGTCATGTATCAATGGCAACTCAAAGATTTTGGTTCGGGTCGTTTGGGTTTGATTGTGGCGTTTGTCTATTGTTTGTGTGCGGCTTTGCGTTTGGCACGATTCAATACTAACATTGCCGTGGTCGATAAACGTTTTTTCCAAGGCTTGCCCAGCCCATCTGCA
>JBIKPB010000197.1:0-3489 GCA_044357705.1 Formosimonas sp.
CTCTAATATGGTTCGGCAAAAGCAGTGGCGCAGAATAGTTTTGCTCGCATTGGCTGCGGCTTTGCTCATTCTAGCCGCAGTGCGTATTACACAGTCGTTTTTGCGTGCGGGCAGTGCTAAACAGACGCCGGTCACGCAGATGCAGCTTAAAAGTTCAGAGGTCATGACCGTGGCGCCGACCAGCTTTGAGCAAACTTTGCCGTTATCAGGTTCGCTCAATCCTTATACGCAAGCGACCGTGAGCGCGCGTGCTGCGGGTGAAGTGGCACGTGTTTTAGTACGCGAAGGTCAAACCGTGCAACAAGGTGAATTATTGGCGGTGTTGGTCGATACGACCTATCGTGCGCAATATGATCAAGCAGTGGCCAATGAGCTGTCTGCGGTGAGCTCGCTCAAATTGGCCGAGCAAGATTATCAAAATAATGTGCAGTTGGTCAAAGAAGGCTTTATTTCATCGATTGCCTTACAAAAATTAGCAGTCGCGCGTGAGTCAGCGCGCGCGCAACTCCAAAATGCGACACAGGCCAAAGTCATTGCACAGCGCGCCTTGTCTGAAGTCAATATCAAAGCACCGGTCAGCGGTGTGATTGCTGCCCGTGATATTCGCGAAGGCGAAACCGCCGCGGTCGGTACACCGATGTTCAGCATTGTGAATATCGATTCGTTTGAATTGCAAGCGCCGATTTCAGCGGAGCAAATCGGTGCAATTCAGCAAGGTCAAACCGTGCAGTTGACCAGTGTTGGCGTGGCTGAACCGTTTACCGGAACAGTTGAGCGCATTAATCCTGCGGCGACCAATGGCTCGCGTAGTTATGCCGCGTATATTAAAGTGGACAATACGAGCGGTTTGCTCAAAGTGGGGATGTTTGCTCAAGGTCAAATCGTCATCACGGCGCGCGACGGTGTGTTGAATGTGCCGGCGACTGCGTTGCATACACGAGATCAAACGCAGTACGTGTATCTTGTTAAAGACAATAAACTGGCAGAGCAGACCGTCACGACCGGTACGCGCTCAAGTGATGCGATTGATGCGCCGGTCGAAATCGTATTGGGTCTGGGCAGTGGCGATGTTGTGGTGCGTCAAGATTTGGGTCAATTGGTGGTGGAAACTGATGTGGTGATTCTCAATGCTGATGGCAGCAAACCGGAGGGCGAATCGAAAAGCGCCACCCCGCCCACATGGTGGCAAAAAATCACCCGTATTTTTAGTTCATAACCCAAAGGCCTTCCATGTGGTTCACTCGCGTCAGTATTAAGAATCCAATTTTTGCGGTTATGGTGATGGTTGCGCTCGTGGTGTTGGGCGTGATGGGTTACAACCGCATGGCGGTCGATCAATTCCCTGAAGTGACCTTGCCGGTCATTGTCGTACAAACGACATATGACGGCGCAGCACCGTCATCAGTTGAAAACGACGTGTCGCGTCCTATTGAAGAAGCACTCAATACGGTCAGCGGTATTAACACCCTCACCTCACGTTCATACCAAGGGGTGTCGGTCGTGGTGGCTCAGTTTGAATTGGGCACCGACATCAAAAAAGCCTTGCAAGATGTGCGCGGCAAAATTGATACCGTTAAACGAAATTTACGCGATGAAGTCGATGATCCAGTCGTGACGCAAAAAGATCCGAATGCAGCGCCGATTATTTCGCTGGTGATTTCGGGTGGGCCGGATCGCAGCTTGCGCGACTTGACCGATATTGCAGATAATACGATTGTGCCGAAACTCCAAACGGCACAAGGCGTTGGTGATGTGAATATTCTGGGTGGCGTCAAACGCCAAGTCAACATCAACTTAGATGCGGCGAAAATGGAAAGCTTGGGTGTTGGTGTAGACGAAATTGCCACGGCGATTCGCGGCAACAACCAAGAGTTACCGGCCGGTACGATTGACAACAAAGAGAAACAAATCATCGTACAGGTCAAAGGCCGTATGGTCGATATTTCCGATTTTCGCCGCATTGTGGTGGCGAATCGGGGTGGCGTGCCGGTTTATTTGGAGCAGGTTGCCGATGTGGTCGATGGCATTGCGAAAAAAACCAGTGCTTCTTTTACCGATGGACAAGCAACCTTAGCATTGTCGATCACCAAGACCAGCGGCACCAATACATTAGAAGTGGCCAATGGCGTGCGTGAGCGCGTCGCAGAGTTAGGCACTACCTTGCCGCCCGACATCAAAATTTCAACCCGCCAAGATCAATCGGTGAGCATCAAGTCCAGCGTAGACGAAGTCAACAGCACCATTTTGGAAGGTGCAGTATTGACGATCATGATCGTGTTTTTATTTTTGCATTCATGGCGCAGTACAGTGATCACAGCGTTGACTTTACCGGTTTCGATGATCGGTACGTTTGGTTTTATTTATCTACTCGGTTACACCATCAATACCATGACTTTGATGGCACTCTCACTCTCTGTTGGTTTGTTGATTGATGATGCGATCGTGGTGCGGGAAAACATCGTGCGTCACGTGCAGATGGGTAAAGACCATTATTCGGCTTCACTTGAAGCGACCCAAGAAATCGGTTTGGCGGTTTTAGCGACGACCTTGAGTATCGTAGCAGTGTTTTTACCGCTCGGTTTTATGGGTGGTGTGATTGGGCAATTTTTCCACCCGTTTGCGATCACGGTGGTAGTGGCCGTTTTACTGTCCATGTTCGTTTCATTCACGCTGGATCCAATGTTGTCATCAGCTTGGTATGACCCAGATGCCGATCGACCGCTGAAAGACAAACGCGGCGCGCGTTTCCTTTTGTGGTTTGATGGACAGATTGAGGATTTCAGCAACTTGTATCAACGCTTGTTGGCGTGGTCACTGCGCCATCGTCGAAAAGCTTTGGGTTTTGCGGCAGGGACACTGGTGTTGACTTATCTCGTGACCAAAGTGATTGGCAGTGAGTTTATTCCGCAAGGTGATTATTCTGAAATGAATTTACGTTTCAAAACACCGATTGGCAGCACATTGGAGCAAACCAGTGCCAAAGCAAAACAAGTTCAAGATGTTTTGAAATCAGACTTCACAGAAATCGAATACAGTTTTGCCCGTGTGGGTGGGGGAACCAATGGCTCGAATATTGCCAATATCTACGTCAAATTAAAGCCCAGAGCGGAGCGTTCACGTTCAACCGAGGATTTAAAAAATCCGATCCGTGCGCGTTTGTCACAACTCTCAGGCGTGACGGTGTCTAAAGTTGCGGGTCAAGAAAACGGTCCTTCAGGATCAAATAAGCAATTGGTCTATAACATCAAAGGTCCTGATTTGAATCGTCTTGAGGCTTACAGCGCGGAATCACTTGCGAAGTTGAAAGGTATTTCGGGGGTGCGCGATTTGGAGTCGTCGGTTGAGGAAAAAACGCCGGCCATTGACCTTAAAGTCAATGCGCAACGTGCCGCCGATTTGGGCGTGAATACCAGTTCTTTATCGAGTGCGGTCGCGAGTTTGGTCACGGGTACCAAAGCCGGTGCATGGCGTTCACCGGATGACAACGAT
>JBIKPB010000199.1:0-3457 GCA_044357705.1 Formosimonas sp.
TAAGCGAGCTTTTGTCCTTCGGTCAAATTCTCAAATAAATTGTGTTGAATCTGGAACCACGGCCCTTGGTTTTGCGGCTCATCTTGCACCCAAACGATTTCTTCCAAGTTTGGATATTTTTTGAGTTCCGCCGCAAAAGCCTTGTGCGGGAACGGATACATTTGTTCGAGACGAATCACAGGCACGTTTTGGTCTTTTTCTTGGCGACGAAATGCCAGAATATCGAAGTAAACTTTGCCCGAACACGCCAAGACGCGCTTGACTTTTTTATCGTCAATCTTAACCGTAGTATCCACCTCACCAATCACCGTTTGGAACGCACCTTTAGCCAGCTCATCCAAGGTTGACACCGCCTCTTTGTGACGCAGCAATGATTTAGGCGTGAAGATGATCAGCGGTTTACGGAAATCACCGACCATTTGACGACGCAAAATATGGAAAATCTGTGCCGGCGTTGTCGGCTGAACAACCTGCATGTTGTGATCTGCGCACAATTGTAAATAACGCTCAATGCGTGCAGACGAGTGCTCAGGACCTTGACCTTCGTAACCGTGCGGCAGCATCAAAGTCAGACCCGAAGCGCGTCCCCACTTGACCTCACCGCTTGAAATAAACTGGTCAATCACAACTTGCGCACCGTTAGCAAAATCACCGAATTGCGCTTCCCAAATCACCAACGTATTCGGGGCTGTGGTTGAGTAACCATATTCAAAACCCAGTACGGCTTCTTCAGACAAAACCGAGTCGATCACGTCAAATTGCGCATCGGCACTGACGTGTTGCAGTGGAATATAACTACCGGCATCCCAACGTTCACGCGCTTGATCATGCAACACGGCATGACGATGAACGAATGTGCCTCGCCCTGAATCTTGACCCGTGATACGGATGTCGTAACCATTGGCCAACAATGATGCGAACGCCAAATGCTCGCCCATGCCCCAGTCCAGCGGCAACTCACCGTTAATCATCGCACGGCGATTTTTCATCAGCGTAGCGACCAAGGGATGCATCGTGAACGTGTCTGGAATCGTGGTGATTTTTTCGCCCAAGCGTTTGATCTCAGCCAATGGCAATGCAGTATTGGTTGCATCGACCCACTTTTTGTGCAAATACGTGCCCCAGTTGCTCGCGTTAGAGAACTGGTGCTTGTGATTGGTCAAAACAGCGGTATGCAAGTGACGACCTTCGTCCATTGCTGCACGGTAATCATCAACCATTTGAGCACCCTCACCGGCTTTGAGGACGTTTTGCATGGTCAAACGCTCTACGTATAAAGCACGTGTGCCTTGATGTTTACCAATCGACTTGTACATCAACGGTTGCGTCAATGCAGGTGTGTCTTGCTCGTTGTGACCGAGCTTGCGGAAACACACAATATCAAGCACCACATCTTTTTTAAATGTTTTGCGGTAGTCCAGCGCAAGTTGCGTCGCCCAAACCACTGTTTCAGGATCATCACCATTGACGTGCAACACCGGGGCTTCAATCATTTTTGCCACGTCTGAGCAGTACGTCGTTGAACCTTTATCACGAGGGTCAGATGTGGTAAAGCCGATTTGGTTGTTAATCACAATATGAATCGTGCCATGCGTGCCGTAACCACGGGTTTGTGCGAGGTTAAGTGTTTCCATGACCACGCCTTGACCGGCGAAAGCGGCATCGCCATGCACCTGGATCGGCAGAACAAAATCACCGTTATCGTCGCTGCGACGGTCTTGACGTGCACGCGCCGAGCCTTCAACCACAGGGTTAACGATTTCGAGATGCGAGGGGTTGAATGCAAGCGACAAGTGTACAGGACCGCCCGGCGTTGATACATCCGACGAAAAACCTTGGTGGTATTTCACGTCGCCTGCGGGCAAGTCATCGCCGTGTTTGCCTTCAAATTCGGCAAATAAATCGGCTGGATTTTTGCCCAGCGTATTGACCAAAACATTCAGACGTCCACGGTGCGCCATACCGATGACGATTTCTTGCACGCCTTGCGCACCGGCGTGTTGCACCAACTCGTCCATCGAAGCGATGAAACTTTCGCCACCTTCGAGTGAGAAGCGCTTTTGACCCACATAACGCGTATGTAAATAACGCTCTAAACCTTCGGCTTCAGTCAAGCTCAATAAAATCGTTTTTTTCTTTGCTGCATCAAACTGCGGGGTTGCACGCGTCGACTCCAAGCGCTCTTGCCACCAACGTTTTTCCGCAGGGTCAGACACATACATGAATTCTGCACCCAACGTACCGCAATAAGTCGCGCGCAAGGCCTGCAAAATATCGCGCAAGCTCATGGTTTCTTTACCAAAATAAGTGTTGGATGCACTGTAGTTTTCATCCAAATCGGCTTCAGTCAAGCCATAAAATGAAGGTTCCAACTCCGGAATTTCAGGGCGTTCACGACGCTTGAGCGGATCCAACTCAGCCCAGCGTGCACCGAGAAAACGGTAAGCGGCGATCAACGATTGGACACTCACTTGTTTTTTGGCGACGCCGAGATTGTTATTCGCCGATTGAGCGGCTAAAAATTTATTTTGTTTCGCGCGTTGTGCAAAAGATTCGACCACAGGTGCATGTGCAATGTCACGCACGTCGATTTCACCGCTAGCTGCGGGAACGTTTTGCATGTTGTCAAAATAGGAACGCCACTGCTCGGATACGAGCGCGGGATTGGAGAGGTACTGTTCGTACAAATCTTCGACATACGGCGCGTTGCCGCCAAAGAGGTACGAGTTTTCTAAAAACGCCTTCATCATGATGGGCTTTTCCTTTCTGTGTGCATCACACAAACGGATTAGGGAGAACACTCCCATTGACGTTACAGCCAAACCGTGCGGTCAATAGCCAACGCGCCTCTGTATCAGCGCATCGGGGTCGAGTGATTTACGACTCGTTTGAAACTTTATTACAAGTTGCTATTAAACACGACAATTCAAAATAAATCAACGTGCAGTGCAGTAATAAAAAACACCTCGGATAACCGAGGTGTTGCGCTTTGAATTAACGAGCGGCAAGATCAGGTACATCACGCTTTTCAGAACCAACAAACAACTGACGCGGGCGACCGATTTTTTGGTCGGGATCAGCAATCATTTCGTTCCACTGAGCAATCCAGCCGACGGTACGGGCAAGGGCAAAAATCCCCGTGAATAAATCGGTCGGAATGCCCAATGCACGCTGGACGATACCTGAGTAAAAATCAACGTTTGGATAGAGCTTGCGGCTGATGAAATAGTCATCCGACAAGGCAATGCGTTCTAATTCCATCGCGAGTTTGAACAACGGATCTTCTTGCAAACCGAGCTCCTCTAACACTTCGTAACACGTCTCGCGCATCAATTTCGCGCGTGGGTCGTAATTTTTGTACACGCGATGACCAAAGCCCATCAAACGTACTTCAGAGTTTTTGTCTTTGACTTTTTCGATAAACGCCGGAACATTGTCGACATGACCGATTTGCTCC
>JBIKPB010000198.1:0-3457 GCA_044357705.1 Formosimonas sp.
CGGTTAAGATACCCAATGATTTTGTCATGCCCGAAGGTGGGTTGAACATCAAAATGTCGGACAGCGGTGTGAGCGCGCACGCACGCGCGCAAGAAGCATTGATGCAAGATTACAAAATCTACGCCGCACTTGCCTACGCCCGCGCAAACAAACTCAACCATGTGACCATCGACAGCCCTGTCGCGCGCATCGGCATTGTCGCGTCGGGTAAGTCGTATCTGGATGTGCTCGAAGCGCTTGACCAGCTCGGCATCACCGAAGCGGACGCCGCACTCATCGGTATTCGTTTGTTTAAAGTTTCGATGCCATGGCCGCTCGAGCCCGATAGCGTGCGCGAATTTGCGCAGGGTTTGGATGAGATTTTGGTGGTCGAAGAAAAACGCCAATTGGTTGAATACCAAATCAAAGAGCAGCTCTACAACTGGCGCGACGATGTGCGTCCGCGCGTAGTCGGTAAGTTTGACGAAAAAGGCGAATGGGTTGCACCACGCGGCGAGTGGCTACTCACTTCTAAACTTGATTTTTCAGTCGCACAAATCGCCAAAGTCATCGCCTCACGCATCGCGAAATTTTATTGCAGCGAGTCAATTGAAGAGCGTTTGAGTATTTTGCAAGCCAAAGAAGCCATCCTCAAAAAAGCCATCGCCACGCCACCACGCCCGATTTATTACTGCTCGGGTTGCCCGCACAATACCTCAACCCGAGTCCCCGAAGGCAGCATCGCACTCGCGGGCATTGGTTGTCACGCGATGGCGACAGCGATTTACCCAGAGGGTAACAAACTCATGACCCACATGGGTGGCGAAGGTGCGACATGGATTGGGCAAGCAGCGTTTTCCAAAGTGCCGCATGTGTTTCAAAACCTCGGTGACGGCACTTATTTTCACTCAGGTTATTTGGCGATTCGCGCCGCCGTCGCATCGGGCGTGAACATCACTTACAAAATTTTATATAACGACGCGGTCGCCATGACGGGCGGACAGCCCGTCGATGGCATTGTCACCGTGCCCATGATGGCGGCGCAAATGGTCGCCGAGGGCGTCAAACGGATTGCCTTGGTCACCGATGATGTCGAGCGTTACATTGATGTCACGTTACCAACGATGGTGACGATTCATGACCGCCGTGATTTAGATGCAGTACAAAAAGAGCTGCGCACCATCACCGGCACGAGCGTGATTATTTATGAACAAACCTGCGCCGCCGAAAAGCGTCGCCGCCGCAAAAAAGGTTTGCTCGAAGACCCTGCGAAATTTTTATTCATCAACGATGCGGTGTGCGAAGGCTGTGGCGACTGTGGCGTGGCATCGAACTGCGTGTCGCTGCAACCACTCGAGACCGAATTCGGGCGCAAACGCACGATTGACCAATCGTCGTGCAACAAAGACTACTCCTGCGTCAATGGTTTTTGCCCGAGCTTTGTCACCGTCACAGGCGGCAAAATCCGCAAAAGCAAGACAGGCGCAACGGCACTGACCGACGACTTCGGTGACTTGCCCACGCCCAAACTCAAAGCAAGCGCGACACCATACAATATTTTGCTCAACGGCATCGGTGGCACGGGCGTGATTGCGGTCGGCTCGCTCATCGGCATGGCAGCGCATCTTGAGGGCAAAGGCGTGTCGATTATTGATATGACGGGCATGGCGCAAAAAAATGGCGCAGTCACCTCACACATCCGTATTTGCGACGATGTCTCACAACTGCACGCGCAACGCATCAGCACGGGCGAAGCCGATTTAGTATTGGGCTGCGATATTTTGACCGCGGGCGCACCCGATGCGATTGCCAAAATGCGTGTCGGCCGCACACGCGCGGTGATCAACACGCACCAACAACCGACGGGCGCATTCACCCAAAATCCCGACTGGGCATTTCCCATCGAGACGGTCGAACGCGTGATTGAGGAAGCGGTCGGCCGCCAAGTCGACTATGTCGACGCCACCAAACTCGCGACCGCATTGATGGGCGACGCAATTGCCACCAATGTATTTATGGTCGGTTATGCGTACCAAAAAGGTTTGCTGCCTGTTTCAGAAGCCGCTCTTTTGCGCGGCATTGAAATCATTGGTGTCGGTGTCGAATCGAACAAACGCAGCTTTTTATGGGGTCGCCGTGCCGCAGAGAACCTCAAGCGCGTCGAAAAAACCGCACAGCCGACCCAAGTCATCAATATCACTATGCCTGAGAGTTTAGATGGTTTAATCAAAAAGCGAGCAGCGTTTTTGACTGAATACCAAAATGCAGCCTATGCACAAAAGTATCTGGATTTAGTCGACCAAGTACGTCAATTCGAATCCAGCAAACTCGCAATGGCGGTGGCGAAAAACGCGTTCAAACTGATGGCGTACAAAGATGAATACGAAGTTGCGCGCTTGTACAGTACCGATGAATTTATGGCGAAAATCAAAAATCAGTTTGAGGGCGATGTGACATTGCAGTTCAATTTAGCGCCTCCGTTATTTGCCAAAAAAGATGCTCAAGGACATTTACGCAAACAAACGTATGGTGCTTGGATGCTCAAGGCATTTCATTATTTGGCCAAACTCAAAGGTTTACGCGGTACGCCCTTGGATGTCTTTGGTTACACGGCCGAGCGACGCGAAGAGCGCTCTTTGCGAGATGATTACGTGCAAACCATCTATGGTTTGTTGGCGAATTTGACTGTTGAAAATTTACCAAAAGCCTTAGCGTTTGCCCAACTGCCACAAGACGTGCGTGGCTTTGGTCATATCAAAGAAGCGGGTATGAAAAATTATTGGACACGTAAAAACGCGATTCTGAGTCAATAGTCGTTTCGCGCACACTGAGTTTCAAGCGCACATAAAAAATCCGATGCAACTCATGGCATCGGATTTTTTATGTGCGCTCAACACTTACAACCAAGCATGTTCCGATGCGACCGTCTGCGCGAAAATCGGCGCTTGCGCAGCGTCGTCAAACGTGACGATTTCATAATTGGCCTCATCAGCCAACACCGCCCGAATCAGCATATTATTTAATGCATGACCCGATTTATAAGCCGTATACGCACCTAAAACCGGATAACCAATCACATACAAATCACCAATCGCATCCAAGATTTTATGTTTGACGAATTCATCGTCATAACGTAAACCTTCCGGATTGAGGATTTTATATTCGTCCATGACAATCGCGTTGCCTAGACTACCGCCTTGTGCCAAGCCTAAACCACGCAAAGCCTCGACATCTTGAATAAAACCAAATGTGCGCGCACGTGAAATTTGCTGGATAAACGCGTCACCTACAAAATCGACTTCAAAATGATTACCGGTTTCTTCAATCGCTGGATGATCAAAGTCAATATCAAAACGTGCTTTAAAACCAAAGTATGGATCCAATCGCGCAGTTTTATGACCATCAACCACACCGACCGACTGCTTGATGCGGATGAACTTGCGCGCCGCATTTTGTTCAACCAAACCGGCTGATGTAA
>JBIKPB010000243.1:0-2856 GCA_044357705.1 Formosimonas sp.
CTCATTCAGCGATTGGTGGTGTGCCTCCAAGACGGATGATTGAAAATGCTTATTAAAACCCCTACTTTTAAGTGTTGTTAAAATTGGGGGGATTACAATCTTTATATGTAAACGGCAATAGTTTTAGTAGAACATCCCCGAAGACATTCATATCTCCCACCTTTCATTTATTTTAACTTTACAAACCAGAGTCACATCACTTGCGGCGATGCATGTTGTATTGCCTTAGCTATTATTTTATTGCTCTGCAATAAAATGTTTGCATTTCTTATAAAACCACTTTAACCAATGGGTGCCCCGTTAACGCAAGGTATAAATCATCCAATTGCTTTTGGCTGGTCGCATTAACGGTGCAGGTCAAGCCCAAGTAATTGCCGCTTGACGATGGGCGCATTTCCATCGTCGCCGCATCAAACTCAGGTGCATGTTGCTGCACTACTTCAACAATTGTTTGTGCAAACTCATCCACGCGCTTGCCCATAATTTTGAGAGGAAAGTCGCATGGAAATTCAAGTAGCGTGGTGCGTTCTGTGGTTTCCGATTCGTTATTGGTTGTGTTGTTCATTGCATTGTTTTCGTTTGTCATACCATTTCCTAAATTAATCTTTTTTCTTCGCACGCGGGTGCGCCGCATCATAAACTTTTGCCAAATGCTGAAAATCCAAACCCGTATAAACTTGTGTGGCAGCTAAGCTCGCATGACCGAGCATTTCTTGAACCGCACGTAAATCACCCGATGATTGCAAAACATGCGTGGCGAATGAATGGCGCAACATGTGTGGGTGCACATGCACCGGCAAGCCGAGCTTTTGCGCATGTGCGGCGAGGCGCAGCTGCACCGAGCGCGTGGTCAAACGCGTACCGGTTTGACCGATAAATAATGCTTTATTCATTCGCGCCCCAAGCATTTTACTCCGAGCAGGCAACCATGTCTGGAGTGCCTTAACCGCGGGTTCGCCAACCGGAACGACGCGCGGTTTATTGCCTTTACCGATGACATGGACATCACCCTCAATCAAATCCACCCAACCGCTGCCAGATTGCGCGGTACCATCAGGAGGCAATACATCCAAACCCACGATTTCAGATACCCGCAAACCACTGGAATAAAGTAACTCGATCAGCGCATGATCGCGTAAAAGTAAATCCGTCTCGCCTACAGCCCCCGATTGAGCCAAGTTGACTGCATCATCAACCGATAAAGCTTTAGGTAAGCTTTTCGCCGCTTTCGGTGCGCGAACACCTTGAATCGGATTGGATTTAACTTTACCTTCGCGCAACAACCATGCAAACCACGAACGCCAACTCGACAAATAACGCGCCATGCTTTTTGGGCTTTGACCATTACTATGTAACTGCATGACCAATTGACGTGCATGGTGCATTGCCAACTCAGATGGCTCGACATTCAATGGCTTGATCATCTCGACCAACATCTTTAAATCTCGCGCATAGTTGGTCAGCGTCGCATCCGACAAGCGTTTATGTACCGCGCACCACTCAAGGTAGGCTTCCATCAATGGTGGCAGCGATAATTGCGTCATTCCTTGATCGACAAGTGCTCAGGCATGACCAACGCATCCACGCGCGACAAGGCCGCACCGGCCATCAAGCCAATCGTATGCAAAAAATGCGTGCCCATGTCTGTCGTGAAGCGTTGCTCGTCTACTGAAGCCAACAATAAAACACCGACACAATCATGCTCGCGCGCATGCCACAAAGGGATCATCGCCAATGACTTCATCGAATCACTCAACAATGCCTCAGCTTCAAAGCCTTTTGTCGGACCGCAATATGGTTTGTGCAGGCTTTTGATAAATGCCACCAAACTATCTGACCACTCATTGCCAACTGGATACAAGATTGAGCGCGTCGAGTCGCGCCACACCACGACCTTAGCGGCATCCAATCCAAAAATACGTTTCAAATCACGTTCAACCAAACGCGGCAAGGCTTCTGCTTGATTTTGCGCCAACCAATGCATGACAAGGTTGAATAATTTGTCATGCGTTTTCTGGTTGTTCGCTGCTTGTGTGAGTAACTTTTCAAGGCGTGTTTGGTGCGTATTGGCTTTTTCGCGCAGAGTCTGCGTTTGCCACTGCGCCATTGAAATCACATTGCCCTCGCCTGATGGCAAAGGTAAATCTGTCAACGTGTCGGCGTGATCTTTAAAAAAATCAGGATGTTTTTTTAAATAAGCCAAAACCTGTTCCGCACTCAATGGCGCATCGGTTAAGGCCTGCTCCTGTTCATCGCTCAGTAAATCCAGCTCGTGAACCGTGTTGTCATCATCTGAATAATGCATGTTTAAATTCCATCCAATTTTATTGTTCCTTCAAATACCGTCACTGCGGGACCAGTCATCAAAACTTCGCTCGTGCCACCGTCCCATGCAATGTTAAGCTCACCGCCATGCGCCACAACGCGAACCGGCGAAGTCAATACACCACGGCGGATTCCCGCAACCACTGCAGCGCACGCACCGGTACCACAAGCCAGCGTCTCACCCGCACCGCGCTCAAATACGCGAATACTGACGTGCTGCGGATTGTGAATCTGCATAAAGCCGATGTTGGCTTTGCGCGGAAACATCGTATGACGCTCCAGTAATTCGCCCTCAACCAAAACCGGTGCTTTTTCAACATCGTCAACGATCTGAACCGCATGCGGATTACCCATCGATACCAACGACAACCAACGTGTCGCGCCATTTACATCAACGCCATACAATGTGTCTTGCCCTTGAGTTTTAGTAGTTAAACCATCAACGAGCGCGGGTAAATCGCTCGGTTCAACCTTAGGTGCCCCCATACTGACGGCCACTGTGCCATCAGTATTAAGCTTTAGAGTCATTGT
>JBIKPB010000200.1:0-3423 GCA_044357705.1 Formosimonas sp.
ACCTGAGCCACCGCCCATTGCGCGGCCGCCATGCCAAAGCTCGCGGTGACCATGACCGAAGAGCCAAAACCCGCGCAATTGAGACCTTGCGGTGCACTTGCCTCATCCACTGCACAAGTTGAGGGTATATCAGGGTAACGCACCGCTTCATCAGAATACAAAACTGCGACATTCATTTTGGGAACGGTTTTACCTTTGGGTTTGAGCGCAGGATTCAAAACGCGCAAGTGCTGACGGATTTTGGCCAGAATCGGATCTTGGATGGTGTATGCAATGTCAGCAATCTGAATCCGCGTCGCATCAATTTTACCGCCTGCTGCACCACATGTGAGCAGTGGCTGTTTACGCTTTTGACACGCGACAATCATGGCCAACTTGGCTTTAACCTGATCGGTACAATCGAGCACAATGGCATCACACGGCAGCAAATCAAGGTTACAGTCGTCAATGAATTCGTCTACTTCATGCACGATACAATCCGGATTGATCATTGCAACGCGCGCCGAGAGTGCGCTGATTTTCGCCATGCCAAAAGTCGCATCAATCGCTTGCACTTGCCGATTCACATTGGACTCGACCACATGATCGGCATCGATTAAAGTCAATCGACCCACTCCGCAACGTGCCAAAG
Source organism: Formosimonas sp. (assembly GCA_044357705.1). Lineage (GTDB taxonomy): Bacteria > Pseudomonadota > Gammaproteobacteria > Burkholderiales > Burkholderiaceae > Hydromonas. The sequence continues at coordinate 632 of JBIKPB010000200.1, forward strand.
CTTCGACCGCCCACGAACCCACACCGCCGACGCCCACCACACAGATATGCGCATGTTGTAAAGCAGCAGTAGCGTTTTCACCATACAAGCGATTGAGGCCGGCAAAACGGCGGGCGGATTCGGGTATTTCAGACATGATATTTGTGCGTAAAAATGCAATTTTACCGCACGCACAAGATTGGTGTCGGACAATACCGTGCATGATATGATTTCACTTTGTTTGCTGCTTGGGTTCTGAACAACTGCTCTTGCCCACCCAAATTCGTAACCTTATCGTGAAATGCTTAAATCGCCCGATGGTTTCGGTTTTGGATTTATTCATCTATTTTGTGCGGTCTCCCGCCCAAAATTGCTAACATTAAACAAGCGTAAAGTAGTTTTTTACTTTTAGATTAACGATATGACTCAAAAAAACATGCTCGATCTCAGCGCACTGCGCCAAGACTACCTCAATGCCGCACTGTCGGAAGCCGATGTCGATACCAATCCGCTCACGCAATTCGCTCAATGGTTTAACGAAGCGCAAACGGCGCAAGTACCGGAGCCGAACGCCATGACACTGGCAACAGTGAGCACCGATGGTCAGCCTTCTGCACGTATTGTATTAATCAAAGAAGCACGCAACGATGGTGTGGTCTGGTTCACCAATTATGACAGTCGCAAAGGCCACGAGTTGACGGATAATTCACGCGCGGCTTTGTTATTTTTTTGGCAAGCGTTGGAACGTCAAGTGCGGATCGAGGGCGTGGTCACGCGGATTTCCGCCGCAGAATCCGATGCCTATTTTCACAGTCGTCCCGTCAACAGCCGCTTGGGTGCATGGAGCTCACCACAGAGCCAAGTCATCACCAGTCGCATGGCTTTAGAGGATAACTTAGCACAATTTACGGCAAAATTTGGCGACAACCCACCCCGCCCAGAAAATTGGGGCGGCTATATGCTCAAACCAACTTATTTTGAATTCTGGCAAGGCCGCGCTTCACGTCTGCATGATCGAATTGCCTATCGCCTTGTTGACGGCATATGGCAAATCGTCCGTCTTGCACCCTAAATTAAAGGATAACTCATGAAATACGGTCAATGGCTGATTGCACCATTATGTGTCTTGGCACTCTGCGTACAAGCAGATGAATACCAAGGCTTTATTGGTGACAAGCCGATTCATGCGTCGATTGATCTTGATGATTCCTACGGTGTTTATGTATACGACCGATTTAACCAGCCGATTCGTTGGACCAGCGGCCGTGAAACGCTCAAAGATGCAACAATATTATTACAAGAGCATGATGATCAATACGCGCCACCCAAAACACCTCCAATCGCACTCATTACACTCAAACAAAATCCTAAAAATACTCAGCAGATAATAGGCACTTGGGAAAATGCAAAAACAGGGCAACAATTCCCCATTCAATTGACGCGTTATGATGAACCAGCAGGTTCGCTGCAAAGTGCTGCATTAAAAACCGCTTATGTACGCAAAACGTGTACTGAAGCGAACAAAAAAGTGATGCGTATTTATGAAAAATCGACCAATCGCCTCCTCCATACCATCGAAACAAGCGGCGAATGCCACGATGACGAAGTGGACGTGGACGATTATAATTTCGATGGCTTTGAGGATTTTTCGGTGTTTGAAAGCAGTTTCGCAGGACCGAATACCACCAGTGCTTATTATTTATACAACCCCAAAACCAAGGCTTACGAACACAGTGATCAACTCACCGATGTTACGTTGAGTTTTGATGGCAAAAACAAAACGGTCACTTCAACCAACCAGTGCTGTGCAGGTAGTCAGATTTTAATTCAACGCTCCAAATGGCAAGGCAACACACTCAAACTCGTGGGCAAAACATGTTTAAAATACAACGATAAAAAAGGCGAATTGGTCAAAACCCAACCCAACGCCTGTGATTAACTGAGATACAAAGCTTATGAATACAGATAACCTCCTCCACGCCAAACTCAACCTCGAAACTGCGCCGATTGCATGGAAAGAACTGCAACGCTTTTTCGCTACTGGCGTGGTGTTTAGCGTTGCGCCTGAGCTCAATTTAGTCGACGTAGCGGTACACATTTCCAACGATAACCGCGCCATCGTTGAAACTTGGCTCAACAATGGCGCTTTGGCGCGCGTATCGGACGAGCTGGCTTTAAAATGGTTTGAACAAGATATTACACTCTGGTCCGTCGTTGTCAAACCATGGATTTTGGTACAAGAGCTGCCACTTAACGAGCAAAAAACAGTACAATAACCCGTTCTCAAACCGAGCATCACAACTCATAAACTCATTTATACATAAGGAAATACAATGGCATCGGTCAACAAAGTCACTATTCTCGGCAATCTTGGCCGCGACCCCGAAGTACGCTACACACCAAGCAATATGGCCATTGCGACCGTGAGCATCGCCACCACTTACAAAGCCAAAGAGCGCGAACCGGAAACGGAGTGGCACCGTGTGGTATTTTTTGGTCGTTTGGCTGAGATTGCGGGTGAATACCTCAAAAAAGGCTCATCAGTCTACGTCGAAGGTCGTTTACGCACGCAAAAATGGACCGACAAAACCGGTGCAGAACGTTACACCACCGAAATCGTTGCCGAGCAAATGCAAATGCTGGGTGGTAAAAACTCAGGCGGTGGTGGCGAACCCTACGATATGCCCCCAATGGGTGAGCCTCGTGGCGGTTCTAGTAACAGCGCACCTGCACCATCAGCGGCACGCAAACCCGCACCGATGGATGATTTAGATGACGATATTCCGTTCTAATATATGGACGACTAATCTGTT
>JBIKPB010000117.1:0-5503 GCA_044357705.1 Formosimonas sp.
TTTTACCCCAAAGATCACACACCGGGTTGTACCGATGAATCCATGGCATTTCGTGACGCCCTCAACGAATTTGCAGCGGCCAACACCGTGATCTTTGGCATCTCACGTGACTCACTGAAATCACACGATAACTTTAAAGCCAAACTCGAACTGCCTTTTGAGCTGATCTCTGACTCAGAGGAGTTGCTCTGCACGCAATTTGACGTGATCAAACAAAAAATGATGTACGGCAAGCAAGTGCGCGGGATTGAACGCAGCACATTCATCATTGATCCAGAGGGTAAAATTGCTCAAGAATGGCGTAAAGTAAAAGTCGCCAACCACGTGAATGAAGTTTTAGAAGCCGTACAAAAACCCTCATAAGTCATGATAAGTAAAGTCATAAAAATGTCATCAGATTTTTGATGGCGTTTTTTTATAGTGACCATCGCCCCATACACGACAAATATTCTTTTCAACCCACCGATTTTTCGCACCGAATAATCCAGCACTCGCCTTTGCGTTTTGATAAAAAAATGAGTTATGATGAACGCAACATTTTCGCTTGTTCAATAATTACGGAGAACCTCATGCCCTTACCCAAAGCACCGATCAAAAAAGGCAGTTTATTGACCCAAGCCACGACACCCAACGTTCGTGCCTCAACCGAAAACCTCGCGCCCGCAGTGCACACCGCAGACTCAAAGAAAATACAACCTCAGCAACACAAACGTTCTGCGACACCACCTAAAGCAGCTGCGATCCCAACACCGTCCTCCCCTGCTCCCGTACGAACAGTACTCAACACTGCAACCGAAATATTACAACCACATAAAGCCGCTCACCGCAGCAACCGCAAAAAAATCATCGCCAACGCGGAACGTAAATTATTCGTACTGGATACCAACGTTATGCTGCACGATCCGTCATGCTTTTTCCGCTTCGAAGAGCATGACGTTTATCTGCCGTTGATCACGCTGGAAGAACTCGACAATCACAAAAAAGGCGCGACTGAAACGGCGCGCCACGGCCGCCAAGTATCGCGCACACTCGATCAATTGATGAATGCCTCACCCAATGGCATGGACGATGGTATTTCCCTAAACTTGCTCGACAATCAAGACAACTTGGGTCGACTGTATTTTCAAACCCAATTGATCGACGACGAGTTACCAAAATCACTGCCTTCCAGTAAAGCCGATAATCAGATTCTCGGTGTCGTCCACGCATTGCAACAAATGGATCAAAGCCGCACCGTCGTGTTGGTCTCAAAAGACATCAACATGCGCATCAAAGCGCGCGCACTGGGTTTAAACGCCGAAGATTATTTCAACGACCAAGTGATTGAAGACCATGATTTACTGTACAGCGGTCAACTCTCATTGCCCGCCGATTTTTGGGAAAAACACAGCAAACAGCTCGAATCATGGCAAGAGTCGAGCTTCACGTACTATCGTTTGAGCGGTCCAATGGTGGCGCAAATGGCGATCAATCAATTCGTCTTTCTCGACCATCCCGACATCACACCATTTAATGCACAAGTGGTTGAGTTGACCGAAAAAAGCGCGACATTGCGCACACTCACCGATTATTCCAATCCAAAGCACGGTGTTTGGGGCATTGGTGCGCGTAACCGCGAACAGAATTTTGCGTTGAATATTTTGATGGATCCGAACATCGACTTCGTCACGTTGCTCGGTCAAGCCGGTACGGGTAAAACATTGGTCACGATTGCCGCCGCTTTGCAACAAACACTTGAAATGCAACGCTTCTCTGAAGTCATCATCACACGCATCACCGTACCCGTTGGTGAAGACATTGGCTTTTTACCGGGCACTGAAGAAGAAAAAATGACGCCGTGGATGGGCGCATTGCAAGACAACTTGGAAATTTTGATCAAAGGCGATGCCAACTCAGGCGAATGGGCGCGTGCAGCGACCAACGAGTTGATCAAAAATAAAGTCAAGATCAAAGCCATGAGCTTCATGCGTGGCCGGACATTCGTCAATAAATTGTTGATTCTAGACGAAGCGCAAAATCTGACCCCCAAACAAATGAAAACCTTGATCACACGTGCCGGCCCCGGCACCAAAGTCGTTTGCTTGGGCAATTTGGCACAGATCGATACGCCGTATCTCACCGAAGGCTCGTCTGGCTTGGCTTATGTCGTTGAACATTTCAAAGGTTGGGAGCACAGTGCACACATCACATTGCTGCGCGGTGAACGTTCACGTTTGGCTGATCATGCCAATGAAGTGCTTTAAGGTATTTAAACAGCATTAAACGGACTTAAATAAAAACCCCCAGCACTGGCTGGGGATTTTTTATAAAAAACCTAAAGACTCAAGGTTACAAATCAAAATGCTTCACATAACGGGGCGAGACGTCCGAGAATTTTAAAATAGTCAAGTAATCCGCAGTACCAAAATCGGGATCAAACGTCGGCTTACCGCACACTTGTGCGCCCAAACGCAAATAACCTTTAAACAATGGCGGCACTTGAACTTTGACATCGGGATCAACCGGCGGCTGCATCTCATCAGTAAACGGTGTTCGCGGTGTCACCTTAAATTCGTCACTCATCGCACCGGACTCTTCAAGTAAACGTTGAATATCACGAATCGCGGGGCTGTTAGAGGCAACCGAAACACTGGTGCAACCCAAAATCATCTCAAAACCATTTTTAGCACAAAACTGCAAAATCGCTTTCCACAAAGTCATCAAAACCGTACCATTGCGATAATCTTTGTGAACACATGCACGTCCCACTTCGAGCATTTTATCGCGCTGAGGCAATAAATCGCTGATGTCAAACTCTTGATCGGCATACATGCCAATTTCTTTAGCGGCTGCGGGTGTCAATGCGCGATAAGTTCCGACCACTTGACCGGTTTTGTTGTCACGGATATAGACATGTTCGACATAGGGGTCAAATTTGTCTTCATCCAAGCCATCACTGCCTTGCAACTTGACACCCATCTCTTCAAAAAACACCTGATAGCGCAGACGCTGAACTTCTTCAACTTCCGCTGCGGTGCTCGCCCAAGCAACCGAGATCGATTCTGCTAAACCATGCCGTCCTGTCACGGCGGGCGTATCAGCGGTATGTGATTCTATTGTTTGCACCAGAGGACCCAACATCCGCTCCTAAAAATTATTCCCACAGCACCCAAATCATCCGTGGGGAAACAAAGATTCTAAGCGGCACTTTACCGTTTAAAATCTGAGCAAAACTGAATTAAATTTGATATTCAGGCACAGTTTTGCCAATCATTCATAAGTTTGTCATTTTATCAGCAACAAGGCACAATGCACAAAAATTTAACTAAAATCAGCACTTGCGTTCGTTTTTTTACTGCAATAGTGTTGCTAAAACAATGATTCAACCGTTTATTTGTTGACCCATCTTATTTTTTCATGCCCAACTCGCGCAAGCGCTCGGACAGATAAGTCTCTGCGGTATAGCGTTCCGACAAAATCACATCGGGTTTCGGGTGTAAAAACAGCGGTAAAGACACACGACTGACATTGGCTGTCGCACCATTCGGATTGATCACCCGATGCATCGTACTGGGATAATAACCTTGCGATGCCTCTTGCAACATGTCGCCAATGTTGATAATCAGCAAACCAAAGTCACAGGGTACATCCAACCAGTCGCCATTTTTAGCCTGAACTTGCAATCCGGGCTCATTGGCTGCGGGTAAAACCGTCAATAAATTAATATCGGTATGTGCCGCCGCACGCACCGACCCCGCCGGCTCATCACCTTGGAGCGGAGGATAATGTAACACACGCAATAAAGTCTGTTCACTCCCCTCAATCATTGTCGACAGCGATTGTCGATAATGTTCAGCAATATGATCCGGCGTATGCTGCTCGACCCAACGCAACAGCGTCGCTGCCAAATCGCTGGCTTCGGCATAGTATTGCAATGCCTGATCTTTAAGTCCAGCAGGAATTCGCCCCCATGGATAAATGTGGAAAAACTCTTTAATGTCTTTTTGCGCATTGCCTTTGGCGGTTTCTGAAACCGTAGTGGAAAAATAGCCGTCGAATTGCTCACTGCTGTAAGGATAACTGAACTTTTCATCCGACTGAAAAAATGCCAACCAACTGCTGAAAATATCATTGACCAATTGATTGGAAATCGGATGTTGACTCAGCACACCAAAACCGGTCTCATGCAGCGATTGCGTAAAATCACGTGCAGCCGTCGGGCTGGTAAAATCGATTACAGGCAAGCTCGTTGTTGATGCCAACATGTGCGACTCCTGATGATTATTGAGCTGTAACGAGCACTTTTTCGATCAAAGCCAGCACGCCGACCTTGTCGACCTCCAAGCAAACCTCAACATTGTCACGGTTTGACCAGTAATCTTCAGCATACATTTTGCCTTTAGGCGCAAAAAAGGTCTTGCCCGCGCCAGCGCCTTCTTTGACCACTTCGATTTGACCGCGCTCAGTTTTAAACAGCTCAGGATTGGTCACATACATCACCGTTACCGGATCATGTAAAGAGAAGCCATCAAAGCCGGCCACATTGCGGTAAAAATTAGCATAAAACGCACAAATCTGCTGTAAAAATCCACCGACTTTCGGTGCCGCCGCAGCAATGCGCTCCATGGGCTCGTTCGGCATAATGGTCTGATACGTCACATCCAAACCGACCATAACAATCGGCCAAGGTGCTTCAAACACTGCTTGCGCTGCGTTCGGATCATTCCAAATATTCGCCTCTGCTGCGGGCGAAACGTTGCCCGCAACATGCGCAGCACCACCCATGATCACGACCTGTTTCACCTTCTGCGCAATGGATGGATCTTTTTTAAGCGCCAAACCGATGTTGGCTAAAGGGCCGATCGGCACCAAAATAATTTCGCCCGGATTTTCGTTAATCATACGGACAATAAAATCCGCTGCATGTTCATCAACCGGTTTGAAATCCGCTGGATAAGCCACGTCAATATCGCCAAAACCGTTTTTACCATGCACAAAATCAGGAAAATTATGCGGTGTTTGTACCGATGGTGTCGCTTCACCTTTAGCAACCGGCACTTGCTTTTGGTCGAGCAAATCCAACAAATAACCGGCATTTTGCGTCGCCTGATCCACCGAAACATTGCCGTAAACTGTCGTCAAACCCAGCAACTCAATTTCAGGATGCAATGCTGCAAAAGCGATTGCCAACGCATCATCGACGCCCGGATCAGTGTCAATAATCATTTTATACTTCGCCATAAAATCCTTTTATCGGAAATATGGAAAAAGCTAAACCTGCTTTTCCCATCGGTTTTAGACCATTTGCCAGAACAACTCTGACCAACTTAAAATCAAATCATTTTTTGACGTGAAACAAGGCTTTGCGATTGCTCACATTATTTCAACTCACTAACAAACGGAATCGTCGAACTTGCACCCAAACGGGTCACTGTAATCGCGGCCGCTTGAGTCGCTTGACGCAAAGACTCCTGTACCTCCAAGCCCGCCATCAATCCAGCCAAATAGTAACCGATAAATGTAT
>JBIKPB010000106.1:0-5759 GCA_044357705.1 Formosimonas sp.
AACTTTGTGTGCGGCCACACTAAATTCGCCTGCCTCACCCGAATAACGCACACCGTCACCGCCCAATGTCAAAACGACGTTTTTCACGCGAGCGCGCAGCGCAGTCAAAGCCGCATCTAAATCCGACAAGCCCGTCAATTGCTCCGCCTCGATTTCGTTCACCACCAAAGTATCAATCCAGTGTAGAGGCAGAGCAGCCAATTCTGGATGGCATGGCGCGGGATTAAACGCAATCCGTTTGCCCGCTGCATGAGATTTTTCGATCATGCTTTGGACTAAGTTGGTTTCATTTTGCAACAAGACCCACTCGGCTTCATGCGTGAGTGCCTCATCAATCATGGCTTCAGTCAAACCATGATTCGCACCGGCATACAGCAAAATACAATTCTCACCCGCATCATTGACCTGAATCAAGGCGTGTCCGGTTGCAGCATCCACTTCATGAATCGCCTCAAGATTGAGTTGCAACTCGTTCAATTGTGCTTTTAGCCACACATCATCCGCACCGATGCATCCCGCATGAATCACCATCGCGCCCGCTCGTTGCAACGCGACCGATTGATTCAAACCTTTACCACCCAAACCTTTGCTGTAGCCACAAGTTGAGAGCGTCTCACCCGGTTGAACAAAATGGGGAACCTGATAGACATGATCAATATTGATGGAACCGAAATTTATGATGGACATTATTATTGAGTGCTCAATTATTGGGTTAGAGAAAGTGGACCGTGCATTGATTCACTCATCTTTCTTTAATATACGGGCGACCGACAGCCTTAGGCGCAACCGCTTTACCGACAAACCCAGCCAACAAGACTACGGTTAACAAATACGGCAACGCATTAAATACCTGCGATGGAATTTCTTTCAACCCAAATATCGGCACACCTTGCAAACGATCCGACAGCGCACCAAGCAAGCCAAACAACATGCACGCCCAAAAGGCTGGCCACGGCTTCCATTTACCAAAGATCACCGCCGCTAAGGCCATAAAGCCCATACCTGCGCTCATGTCGCGAACAAAGCCGCCGTTTTGTGCCATCGACAACGCAACACCCGACAAACCACACATTACGCCGGTAAAGAGCAACGCCTAATAACGCAAACGCGCTACCGATAAACCCGCAGTATCGATCGCATTCGGCTCTTCACCGACCGCGCGAATGCGCAAACCAAAACGCGTGCGATAAAGCAAAAACGACGTTAAAAACACCGAAACAATAGCCAAATACGTGAAAATATGATGCCCTGAAATCACCCGTTCATACAATGTACCAATCACCGGAATACCATGCAATGCGTCAACACCGGGGAAAATAATCGGTTTAAAGCGCAACTCATCCGGTAAAAGTGGGGTTTGACCGCCTTGATGAAAGATCGCTTGACCGAGTACCAAGGTTAAACCGGCCGCCAGAATATTCACAGCAAATCCCGAAACGGTATGATCGCCTTTCTGACTGATCGTCGCAAAACCGTGCAACAGCGACAACACCGTCGAAGCCAGTACAGCAGCCAAAACCGCCCACACAATCGAGCCCGATACACTCGCCACTGCTGCGCCGACGAATGCCGAAAACAACATTTTTCCTTCCAACCCAATATCCACCGTGCCCGAACGCTCAGCCATCAAACCGCCCATTGCCGCGAGAATCAACGGCACAGCTTGACGCAGACCGCTGCCCATGACGTTGGCAATTGTCAAAATCAGATCGTCCATTACGCGCCCCTCATGTTGAGATACCAACGTTCTATCGGTTTGCGAATCAAACCATCCAATGCCGCAACAAAAAAGATGATCAAACCTTGAATCACGACGTTAAACTCAGGGCTGATATCGGGCAAATCAAATTGCATTTCCGAGCCACCTTGCGCCAACGCACCAAACAATAACGCGGATAACACAACACCCACGGGATGATTACGCCCCATCAATGCGACTGCAATGCCCATAAATCCGACGCCGGAGGTAAACGACTGACTCAAGCGACCTTGCGCACCATAAACCACATTGACCGCCATCAAACCTGCCAATGCTCCTGAAATCACCATGGTCAAAATAATGGTTTTACTGACCGAAATGCCCGCATAAGTCGCCGCTTGAGGATTTTGACCCACTACACGCATCTCATACCCAAAACGCGAGCGCCAGATCAACCACCACACAAATACCGCCATTAACAAAGCCAGAAAAAAAGCCATGTTCAACGGGGTATCTGCGAAGCCTAAAAACGGTAGCATTTCGGACAAACGCGGCAACACGGAATCAGGTGCAAAACTGGCCGAATCCGTTGAAGCATCGCTTTTACTTAACCAAAAGCGAATGGCGTAATTCATAAAAGCAAAAACGATGTAGTTCAGCATGATCGTCGTCACCACCACATGCGCCCCCCGTTTGGCCTGCAAAATACCCGGAATAAAACCGTAAAAGCCACCAAACACAATCGCGGCAATCATTGCCACCATAAACATCAAGGGAGCAGGCAAAGCATTGCCCCAAGCCAAGCAGACCAAAGTAACCCCCAACCCCGCAAAATAAGCTTGCCCTTCACCACCAATATTAAATAATCCAGCATGAAATGCCAGCGCCACTGCAAGCCCCGTAAAGATCAGCGAAGTCGCGTTATACAGTGTCGAAGGCAAACCGGTATCAAGATTGAACGCACCGCGAACCAATACACTCATCAACTCCAGCGGACTTTGGCCAATGGACAAAACCAGCAAGGATGCGAGGCCAAAAGCCAAAATCAGTTGCACCAGCGGAATGCCGAAACCGCTCAACCAGAGGGGAATTGAGATGGGATTTTGTGTTTTTGCGATCATGCTGCATCCTTTGCCTGAGCGCTTGCCATCATCATGCCAATCGTCCGAGGATCGGCAGCATCAGCATTCAACTCACCGGTAATTTGCCCTTGATTCATAACCAAAATACGATCCGACAAGGTCAAAATCTCATCCAACTCAACCGACACCACCAAAATTGCCGCACCGGCATCGCGTGCTTTGATCAGCTCTTGATAAATCAGCTCAATCGCCCCAATATCCACCCCACGCGTCGGTTGACCGACCAGCAACACTTTCGGATGGCGCGTCATTTCGCGCGCGATGATGAGTTTTTGTTGATTGCCGCCCGACATGTTGGCAGAGCGAATCTCAGGGAGATTCGGCCGTACGTCAAATGCTTTGATCAATGCGAGCGCAGAATCACGCACCTTTTTGACAGCCAAAGATAATTTGCTACCCAATGACCGATCATGGTGATAACCCAAAATCGCTGACTCTTGCATCGTGAAATTTTTGAGTAAACCTTGCCCCAAACGATCTTCGGGAATATGCGCCACGCCAACCTCACGCAAGGCTTTGGGATTCGGCCATGTTTGTGTGCTGTATGCGGGCTTGCCGTCGGCAACAAAATCAATGGTGCCGCTCGTACCGCGGATTTCGCCCGATAGGATTTTGAGCAACTCGGTTTGTCCGTTACCCGACACACCAGCCAAGCCGACAACTTCTCCTGCATGCAACTCAAATGAAATATTTTTTAATCGCTGGACACCTTTGGTATCGGTCAACGAAAGATTTTTAACCGCTAAATACACTTGCGACTGATCCGGATGACCTTTGGGCAACTCTTTGGCGATCAGGCGACCAACCATCAGTTCTGCCAATTCCTCGGCATTGGTTTCAGATGTTTTACGGTGTGCAACCATTTTGCCGCCACGCATAATCGAGATGTTGTCGGTTACTTCCATGATTTCACGCAGCTTGTGCGTGATGATGATCACCGTCACGCCTTGCACACGCAAATCGCGCAACACATCGAACAATTGATCGGCCTCTTGCGGCGTCAATACCCCAGTCGGCTCATCGAGAATCAGAATTTTCGCTTTGCGATACAAAGCCTTCAGAATTTCAACACGCTGCTGTACACCGACCGCCAGCTCACCGACCGGCTCATCCAATGGTACATTTAAGCCAAACTGCTCAGAAATTTGCAACAAGCGTTCGCGCGCATCTTTTTTCGAAGCATCCAACAGCCATGAGTCCTCAGCACCAAGTAAAATATTCTCGAGCGCGGATAATGTTTCAACCAGCATAAAGTGCTGATGCACCATACCCACACCATGAGCAATCGCCTGCGTGGAGTTGGACATTTTGACAGTTTGCCCATTCAGCAAAATTTCTCCCGAGTCTGCGGTATAAAAACCATAGAGCACGGACATCAGCGTAGATTTACCAGCGCCATTCTCACCGATGATGCCGTGAATCGTGGCTTTGGGAATAGCCAAATCAATGTCTTGATTGGCCTTCACCGTACCAAAATGCTTGTTGATTTGACGAAGCTCAACGGCAAATGGTGCAACAGTAGAATTTGGCGACATGCGGTCTCCGCTTTTTATTATTGAAATGCATGGGGCGGATCATTGTCCGCCCCGATTTGAAACGACTGCTGATTATTGGCACGTAACTTTGATTTTGCCGTCAATAATGTCCTGTTTGACCGCATTCACTTTAGCTTCCATTTCGGGAGTGATCAAAGAGCGGTTGTGCTCATCCAAAGCCCAATCCACACCGCCTTCTTTCAAGCCCATTGAGATTGTACCGCCTTGAAAACTACCGGTCGATGCGGCTTTAAATACGGTCGAAATGGCGTTATCCACACGCTTAACCATTGACGTTAACATCGTACCGGGAAACAAGTAGTTTTGATTCGAGTCAACACCAATCGCAAATTTTTTCGCATCTTTGGCAGCTTGATAAACACCACTGCCCGTCGCACCCGCAGCAGCGAAAATCACGTCCACACCGGCATCGAACTGACCTTTAGCCAACTCGCTGCCTTTGGTCGGATTGTTCCATGCATCCGGCGTGGTTCCGACCGTTTTATTCGTCATCGTGGCTTTAGGGTTAATGTATTTCGCGCCTTGCTCAAAGCCACACGAAAATTTGCGAATGACAGGAACGTCCATGCCACCAATAAAACCTACTTTACCGGTTTGGGATTTCATCGCCGCCAAAACACCAACCAAAAACGAACCTTCCTCCTCACGGAACAGGATCGACTTCACATTCGGCAACTTGACCTCATTGTCGACAATGACAAAATTTGATTTGGGCAACTCAGTCGCCACTTTTGACAATGCTTCAGAACTGTTTGACCCCATCGTTACAATCGGATTACCGCCGCGCTGTGCCATTTTGCGCAGCACACCTTCGAGGTCTGTTGTGTTTTTCAACTCAAAATCCATGTACGGCTTGCCGGTTTCTTTTTTAAATGCTTCAGCTCCGACATAAGCCGACTCGTTGAAGGACTTATCAAACTTTCCGCCTGCGTCAAAAATAATTGCTGGGCTGCCTGCTGCTGCATCGCCTTTTGCTTCGGCTTTTGGGGCATCAGAGGGATTAGATGTGGGCGCAGCGTCTTTTTTACCGCATGCTGCCAAGACCAATGTCATCCCTAAAGCTAAAATCATTTTTTGTTTCATTCACATATCTCCGTTATACCGAGCAATAATTAAAATTAAAACGCACAATCCATCTTTTCCAAGACAGGCAATTATACAGAGGCACTCAGCTAAATTTCAACGTAATTATATAACAGCACAGTTGATCAAAATTTCCGTATTTCACCGCTACCGACCGAGTTTGGCTTGTGCTCGAACGATTTTAAACGCCCCTAAATATTTGACAAAGCTCATATTTCGTTTTAAAGTGCCATCACTCGCGAGGAGAGCATTGCGTCAGTGCAATCGCCGAAGGTGTAT
>JBIKPB010000247.1:0-2787 GCA_044357705.1 Formosimonas sp.
TTTCCCGTTGCGCGCCATGAATGACCGTCAACTGTTCGCCGCAGCTGAGTACGCTCGCCGGATCGGCTTCCTCGATCGCATGATCAATACTTCTGAACGTACCAAATCCGAGTTTAACTTCCGCCAACGTTACCCTGCACCTTATCTATCGATCGTTCAAGATAAATCCGCACAAGCAGGCATTTCTCCGGCATGGGCGTACGGCATTACGCGCCAAGAGTCACGCTTTGTTCAGCACGCTAAATCAGGCGCTAACGCCAATGGTTTGATGCAAATCATCCCGAGCACCGCCAGTTTGGTTGCGCGTAAAATCGGCATGACCGACTTCACGATGAGCAAACTCAACAACATCGACGTCAATACTCGCTTAGGTACAGCCTATCTCGGCCAAACCCGTGACCAATTCGCAGGCTCATTACCACTAGCCTCTGCCGGTTACAATGCAGGCCCCGGCCGCCCTGCGCAATGGCGCCGCACGCTGACAGGTCCCGTCGACGGTGCAGTTTTTGCCGAAACCATTCCAATCAGTGAAACACGCGATTACGTCAAAAAAACCATGGCAAATACCATTTACTACAATTTGGTGCTGGATGGTCGCGCACCGTCATTGACGCAAATGATGGGTACGGTTTCGCCCTATTAACCGTTGCGGAAAAAGTACAAACCTACTTTTTCCGTCGTTCATCTTAAACTCAAGCATTCCATGTCCAATCAGCCCGCGCACCACTCTTATCAAACCTACCTTGTTGGTGGAGCGGTACGCGATGCTTTGATGGGACAAACTGCTTCTGATCGCGATTATGTCGTGGTTGGCGCAACACCTGAAATTTTGCTTGAGCAAGGTTACACCGCAGTCGGCAAAGATTTTCCAGTTTTTCTCCACCCCATTCATCACGAAGAATACGCCCTCGCACGCACCGAGCGTAAAACCAGCGCCGGTTACTCTGGGTTTACTGTGCATTTTGCACCCGATGTAACGTTAGAAGACGATTTGTGCCGCCGTGACTTAACCATCAACGCCATGGCACGCAAGATTTTGCCAAACGGCGAATTGGGCGAATTGGTTGATCCGTATCACGGTGCATCGGATGTGCAGCATAAAGTTCTGCGGCACGTTTCCAACTCATTTGTTGAAGATCCAGTACGGATCCTACGACTCGCGCGCTTTGCTGCACGTTGGCCAGATTTTACCGTGGCGCCCGAAACCCTCTACTTGATGCAAAACATGGTTGCCAATGGCGAAACGGCTGCGCTCGTACCCGAACGCATCTGGCAAGAACTCTCCCGTGGCTTGATGGAAGTCAAACCATCACGAATGATTATGGTGCTGCGTGATTGCGGCTTGCTCAAACAGTGGCTGCCCGAAGTCGACGCTTTGTTTGGTGTACCGCAACGTGCTGATTATCATCCCGAAATTGATACCGGTATTCATGTCATGATGGTGCTTGATTTAGCAGCACAGATGGGTTTGAGTTTGGAGGCGCGTTACGCGGCACTGTGCCATGACTTGGGTAAAGCCAATACACCTGACAGTATTTTACCGCGCCATACAGGTCACGAAGCGCGCGGCGTACCGCTGTCAAACGCATTATCAAATCGCATCAAAACTACCAAAGCTTGTGCTGATTATGCACGCCTCTTATCACTCGACCACACGACTTTTTATTATTTGACTGAGCTGACGGCGGGCAGCGTACTGGATTTATTCAAACGCACCGACGCCCTGCGTCGCCCTCAGCGATTTGTGGAGTTGCTCCAAGCAACCGTCGCTGACACGCGTGGTCGCGGTGGTGATTTTCCCCATTTACCCGTGCCGTGGTTTGAAGCTTGGCAAGATTTATTGAACATCGTTTTAAAAATGGACAACAGCGCATTGATTGCCAGATGGCAAGATCAACCCGCTAAAATTCCTGAATTACTGCATCAAGCACGCTGTGCTGCGATTGTCCCAGCCCTTACTTCATGGCAAAATACGCAAAGAAAGAATCGAACTTAATAAACAGCGAGACGCACAATGCAATGGTTGGCACAAACAATTCTTAAACTTTTGGGCTGGAAAACGCTTTACGTCGAACCTCCAGCCAAACACGGTATTATCATTGTCTATCCACACACTTCCAATTGGGACTTTTTGTTCGGTATTTTGTGGAAATTTGCAGTCAATACAAAGCCGCGCTGGGTTGCCAAAGACTCATGGTTTAGGTTTCCATTGGGCGGGCTGATGCGCCGATTGGGCGGCATCGGCATCCGCCGCGATGGCGGTCTGGACATCACGACGCAACTGCGCGATAAAATCCTCAACGAGTCCGAGTGCTGGCTCGCGATCGCGCCTGAAGGCACTCGTGCATGCAAAGACTATATCCACATGGGTTATTACCACATCGCCAAAGCAGCCAACATACCGATTGGCATTGGCTTTATCGACTATAAAACCAAAATGGTCGGTGTGCGCGGCTATCGCATGATCGAATCTGATCTTTCAGTAGAACTCGAACAATTGGTTACAGATTTTAAAGACATTCACGCTTACAATCCAACTCAAGCCAGCGCACTGAAGGTTCGCCCTGCCAAATAAGAGAATGGCATTCATAACGTCATATTCTGCCGATACTAAATGAGTGTTTTATTTTTCTGACATTGATTCATCAATCGTATTAACTTCACATCGAGCACTTATGTTTTTACTCAACAGAGGTGGCTCCGTTCCATTGAACAGTTAAATCCGGTTTATAAGTGATAAAGCCTACGGGTTTTAAAGCATTATTTAAACGTTTTTAAGCGGCGAGA
>JBIKPB010000202.1:0-3386 GCA_044357705.1 Formosimonas sp.
CAGATATTAAAGAAAAGCTGGTTGAGGTGAACAACGCTTTGGCTGAAAAAGTGAATGAAGGTGCGTAACACATGAATGAAATCATTTTTCCGGACAACTGTTTGCGACTGGAATATATCCATTTCGACAAAAGCTTTTTAAAGGTAAGGGGGAATGACACGATCCAAAAGGACTTCCTGCATTGCCTCAAGACATTTGCGGAAATGAACGTGTTAACAGATGAGTTTGTAGATTGGGCTAACAAAGTGCTGAATGAGCAAGTTGGATCAGAGTACCCCTACCGATTACTTAGTCGCAAAAATGCAATCAGCAGCTTAAAGCATGTGGTCAAAGACAGAGTCAATACACCTTCAATACATTGGGTCACACGGAAGACGCCAATGAAGATGTTGAATGTGGAGCTAGTCATTAATGGTTTGAATGATTTGCAGTATTCAATGGCTGACAAGTGGGTTTACATGGCCATTGAGCGACAACGTCAATTGGTTAGTCTCAAAGTCAGTGAGATCAAAGAAAGATTGGTGCGACTGGGTATTGAGTTACACGATGTGCAGAGATTGCCAAAGCTACCGATTAGACCAGATTGGGTAATTGAAATTTGATTGAACAACAAAGGTAAGAAATGATTTTTAACCGTCAACTCAGTTGACACACAAGGAGAAAGAAATGGCAAGTTTAAACAAAATGTTGATTATCGGTAATTTGGGACGTGATCCTGAAACATCCTTTACATCAACCAATGTACCGGTAACGCGTATCTCAGTTGCAACCACCGAAAAGTTCAAAGATAAAAATACGGGTGAATCAAGAGAAACCACAGAGTGGCATCGCATCGTGTTTTTCGGACGCTTAGCAGAAGTTGCGCATGAGTACCTCAAAAAAGGGGCTTCAGTTTATGTCGAAGGCAAGCTGCGCACCCGTAAGTGGACTGATGATAAAGCTGTTGATCGTTATACAACCGAAACTCTTGGTAACGTTTTGCAGATGTTAGGTAGCAAAGCCTCAAGTAATTGGGCAGATGACGCGGCTAAAGACGTACCACATGTCGATGGGAATGCTGGAGAGCCCTCTTATGCTCCAATGCCATCAGACGTACCCGACTTGGATGACGACATTCCGCTGTAATAGGTTCGGTGTAGGACGGTGCGCTCTTGGTAGCTAAAGAGCGCACGGTAGATTTTTAATAATTTTGAGACATTTATGAAGTCATTGATTAAAAACGAGTGGGCACAGTTTGTCTTTACGGCAGGATTGCTGACCATGCTTTTTATCGCAATCAGTCACATTGGTTTTTTTGCTTGGGAATATGTATTCGGTCCAAACCATCCCTTTAGAAGATATGGGAATTTACCAGAGCCCTACTCGTTCAGTGATGCAGTCGGAATTTCCTATTTTCTTGGTGGCGTCTTTGTCGTAATCGCAATCTTTTTAGCTTTGGCATTCATCAAATTAATTTCAGATGACATTTTTAAGAACGATGACGAAGAAGAAAAAGATGAAAACCAAGATCAGGCTGACTCCTAAATCCGTGGATGGGTTGCATGTCATCGATCAATACGGCGATATTTGGGATGTGCATTTGATCAAGGATGAAAGCTTTATCTTGCGACAAACAATCGGACCTTGGTTATTGGTCAGTCCAACAGGATGCTCAGAAAGCCATACCGCAACGCGGTGGGTACATCGAGAATCAGATTTAAAGTTTGAAGTTCATTCGATATAGGAGAAACAAGATGCAGGTAGTGCTGGGAATCCTTGCAATCATGGTGATCATGATATTGGATTTTGTATTTCAACCAGAACGCTCAGTAGGTTCCAAACCTAAAACTGATATTGAGTTGTGGCAAGAGCATGTCCAAGCCAATCAATGCAAGATTATTGAGCGTCACGATGGTTATTCAGACAGTAATTCAGGCGTAGGTATGACGACAAGAGGCTCTGGAGTAATTTTGGGTTCAAGTTACCATTCGGCACAAGATTTGTGGCAATGCGCAGATGGCGTGAAGCATTTTAAAGCGGCTCGTTTTGCTGAACAAACAACAACACAAAAGTAGACGTGACATGCGCGAAAAACAAACCATAAGCCATAAGGCACAAGTCTGGACCAGGCAGCTGGTTAGTGAGTTATTCGGCCACCTATGCAAACTTGGGTTCTGGATGCTTGTGGCTGTTGGGTTTGTTTACTTCATTAAGTACGTCATTTACACGGCTTTGGGGATTGAGTGATGGCTATTACGCGGGTGAATTTGGTAGCCAAACGCAGTGATCATGAGGCCAGTCGTTGGATGCATGTCAATATGGATTTGAAGTTAGATGTTCGTTTTAACTTGAATGATGAAGATTAAAGGGTTGTGGCAATGAAGGTATTTTTGTGTGAGAAGCCTGATCAGGCAAAGAGTATTGCGAACGTGCTGGCCAATGGTAAAGCACGGCGTATGAACGGTTACTTCGATTGTGGCAACAACACGCTGGTGACGTTTGCCATCGGCCATTTGTTGACAACGGCCGAACCAGACGCTTATGTTGAAGAACTGAAAAGTTTCGGGCATATAGAAGCATTACCCGTTATTCCCGACAAATGGAAAATGGGTGTTTTACCCAAAACCAAAGATCAATTCAACAATGTTCGCGCTCAGATTAAAAAGGCGACTGAAGTGGTGATTGCCAGCGATGCAGGACGTGAAGGTGAATTGATCGGACGTGAAATTGTCGAGTATTGCCAATTTCGTGGCAAGTTGTCTCGGATTTGGTTGCAAGCGCTGAATAAGGCCAGCATTACCAAAGCCTTGAATGAAATCATGCCCGCAGAAAAGAAGTTTAACCTGTACATGGCAGCTTTGGCACGTCAGCGTGCAGATTGGCTGGTCGGCATGAATTTGAGCCGCATCATGACTGCGGCCTATGGCGACAAAACTCAATACGGTAAAGCCGGTGTGATTTCTGTTGGCCGGATCCAAACACCGACTTTGGGCATTATCGTTGCTCGCGATTTGGCGATTGATTCATTTGTGGTTAAAGGTTATTTCAATCTCTCTGCTCAGTTCAAGCATTTGAATGGTGTCATCCAAGCCAATTACGTCATGCCTGAAGCCATCGTGGATCCACAAGGCTACTGCATCGATAAGAAACTATTGGAACAAGTAGCACGCAAGATCAGTGGCGTTGACGGCAATATCATTGAATCAGTGACCGAACCCGGTAAAACATGGGCTCCCCTGCCCTATGACCTGTTGGCTTTGCAACAAAATGTTTCCAAGCGACTCAAAATCTCAGCAAAACAAGTCTTAGACATTGCTCAAGTCCTGTATGAAAAACACAAGCTCACGACTTATCCACGGGTGGATAGCCGCTATTTGGAAGAGTCGATGTTCTCGGATGTACCGGCG
>JBIKPB010000203.1:0-3374 GCA_044357705.1 Formosimonas sp.
GCGAGTAAGTCGTCAGTGTGCTCTAAACCCATGTGGTAGCGGATCAAACTGTTGTGTGTATGGGCATGGCTGCGAATTTGTCTGAGATAATCGGGATGCACCGGCAGAGCGAGTGATTCAAAACCGCCCCAGCTGAAGCCGATACCGAAATATTGGTAGTTTTCAACCATGGCGTTCAGTGCATCCGGATGGTAATTGGGTTTGAATTCGACGCTGAACAAGCCGCTACTGCCGAGAAAATCGCGTTTCCATAAGGCATGTTGTGGATGGCTGGCTAATGCGGGATGATGTACGCGTGCCACTTGCGGCTGTTGCTCAAACCATTGCGCGATAACCAGCGCGTTTTTTTCGTGCTCTTTCAGGCGAACTGATAAAGTGCGTAAACCACGCAACACCATCGCGATGTCTATGCTGCCGGCAAATTGCCCTAAGTCATGCGCACCGGCACGTACGCTGCGGTAGGTTTTTTCATTGGCAATCACTGCGCCCATCATGACATCGGAATGACCGCCTAAATATTTGGTCACCGCTTGAATGACGATATCGACACCATGCGAAAAAGGTTTGAAAAACAAGGGTGATGCCCACGTATTGTCGATCATCGTCACGACATTGCGCTCAGTTGCCTCTTTACAAATCCCTGGTACGTCTTGAACTTCCAATGTCAGCGAACCGGGCGACTCCATATAAATCACTTTGGTATTCGGTTCGATCAAGTCGCGGATGTCCGCGCCGATCAAAGGATCGTAATACGTCGTGCGAACACCCATACGAGCCAATAAGCCATCGCATAAGTGCCGCGTCGGTGCATAAACATTATCTGTCACCAAAATATGATCGCCCGCGCCGACTTGCGACAGCAATGCTGTACTGACCGAAGCTAAACCGGAGGGCGCAATGTAAGCGGCGTGACCGCCCTCAAGCGTAGCGAGGGCTTCGCACAATGCGAGCGAAGTCGGTGTACCTTTACGGCCGTAAGTATAGGATTCTTGCCCGCTGTGGTAGATTTTGGAGGCTTGATCGAGCTCTTGAAAGGTATCGAACAAAATCGTCGAAGTCTGATAAATCGGCACATTGGCCGTTTTGGCTTGACCACCTAATGGTGCTGTGCGGCCCACGGTGATACAGTCAGTTTGAGGCTTAGGATGTTTCATGAGTGCGGTTTTAAAGTGTTGCCCAAATTTTGTTTTTTGAGACAAAATTAATACGCCCAAAAAGTCGGGACGCCTTTCAAATAGGGGGTTTTGAATACCCGAGTGTTTTAATCGGGTTTATGTTACAATGCATCAAAGGCAGATATAAAGCCATTGTAGCGGATCCGGTGCTGATGAACAGTGGTTTTGCCCCGTTTGACACTTTTTTGACAGGAATTTTTATGCGGCTTACTACGAAAGGACGATTTGCAGTCACAGCGTTACTCGATGTGGCGTTGCGTTCGACCGATGGCCCTGTGAATTTGGCCGCAGTGTCAGAGCGTCAGCAAATTTCATTGTCTTATTTAGAGCAATTATTTGGCAAACTGCGCCGTCATGGCTTGGTGGATAGCGTGCGTGGACCCGGCGGTGGTTACGTTTTGGCGCGCCAATCCGATACGATCACTGTGGCCAATATCATCATCGCAGTTGATGAGCCATTGGATGCGCGCTCATGCGAAGGGCGCGAAGATTGCCTAGGTGGCAAGCGCTGCATGACGCATGACCTGTGGCATAACCTCAATCAAAAGATGTTTGATTATCTCGAGTCGGTCAGTCTGCATGATTTGGTCAGTGATTTTAAATCCAACGCGCCTAATGAAGCGGGCGAACAAAAAATTCGCATCCAGTAATGTGCAATGTCATTTCGTCCTCAATAAAACCGCAGTAAACACCTAAAACACGTTTTTGGAGTAAACACCATGAGTCAAACTCAACAGAAAATGCCGATTTATATGGATTATTCAGCGACCACGCCGATTGATCCACGCGTCGCGCAAATTATGATTCCTTTTTTAACCGAGCATTTCGGTAATCCTGCTTCACGCAGCCATCCGTATGGTTGGGAAGCCGAAGGTGCAGTCGAAACTGCGCGTAGTCATGTTGCAGCATTGGTTAATGCGGATCCACGCGAAATCGTTTTTACTTCAGGCGCGACCGAGTCGGACAACTTGGCGATTAAAGGTGTGGCACAGTTCTATCAAGATAAAGGCAAACACATCATCACTGTCAAAACAGAGCACAAAGCGGTGCTGGATACGTGTCGTGAGTTGGAGCGTCAAGGCTTTGAGGTGACTTATCTCGACGTGATGGAAAACGGCTTGATTGATTTAAATGTACTTGCCGCCGCAATGCGTCCAGACACGATTTTGGTGTCGGTCATGCACGTTAATAACGAAATTGGCGTGATTCAAGACATCGCCAAAATCGGCGAAATGTGCCGTGAGCGCGGCATTATTTTCCACGTCGATGCGGCGCAATCGACCGGCAAAGTTGAGATTGATTTAGCAACGCTCAAAGTCGATTTGATGAGCTTTTCGGCACACAAAACCTACGGCCCTAAAGGCATCGGTGCTTTGTATGTGCGTCGTAAACCGCGCATTCGTTTAGAAGCACAAATGCAT
The DNA here is from genome assembly GCA_044357705.1 of Formosimonas sp. Classification (GTDB taxonomy): domain Bacteria; phylum Pseudomonadota; class Gammaproteobacteria; order Burkholderiales; family Burkholderiaceae; genus Hydromonas. Next base: position 2,597 of record JBIKPB010000203.1, read on the forward strand.
GGTGGTGGTCATGAGCGTGGTATGCGTTCAGGCACTTTGGCGACGCATCAAATTGCCGGTATGGGCGAAGCGTTTCGCATTGCTAAAGAAGAAATGCTTGAAGAAAACAAACGCATCCGTGCCTTGCGTGATCGTTTGTGGCAAGGGTTCAGCAGCATGGAAGAAGTGCACATCAATGGCGATATGGTGCAGCGCGTGCCGCACAATTTGAATGTGAGCTTTAATTTCGTTGAAGGTGAATCTTTGATTATGGCGATTAAAGATGTGGCTGTTTCATCCGGCTCGGCCTGTACTTCTGCATCGCTTGAGCCGTCGTATGTATTGCGTGCACTCGGTCGCTCGGATGAGCTCGCCCACTCATCGATTCGCTTCACCGTCGGTCGCTTTACGACCAAGGCGGAAGTAGACGAAGTGATTGCATTACTGCAAGGCAAAATCGCTAAATTGCGTGAGCTCTCACCGTTGTGGGAAATGTTTAAAGAAGGTATTGATTTAAACACTGTACAGTGGGCCGCGCACTAAAAAGGTCAAGCATCATGAAAAAAATGGTTTTATGGATAACGCTCATCCTGTTTAGTTTGATCACCTTATTTGCCGTAATGGAAGATGGAGCGGTAGGGATTATTCAATACCAGTTAGCCAATTGGGCTGGAATTCAGGTACTGGTTGATTTGATTATTGCCTTAGCTTTTTTCTTGGTTTGGATGTGGCAGGATGCTAAGAAAAGAGGTATTAGCCCTTGGCCTTGGCTAATTTTAACTTTATTGATTGGGTCGTT
>JBIKPB010000204.1:0-3334 GCA_044357705.1 Formosimonas sp.
AACCACAATCCCAATCGCCAAAACCATACCAAACAAGGTCAAGGTGTTAATCGAAAAACCGAGCACATACATCCCCGCAAACGTGCCGATAATCGACACAGGTACTGCCAAACAGGGAATCAAAGTCGCGCGCCAGTTTTGCAAAAATAAATACACCACCGCAAACACCAAAATCATCGCTTCGATGAATGTGGTGACCACTTCATCAATCGACTGGCTGACAAAGCGCGTGGTGTCATACGGAATGGTTTGCTTTAAACCTGCTGGGAATTGGGCTTCCAAGCGTTTCATGGTCGCCTCAACTGCTTTCCCCGTTTCCAATTGATTCGCGCCAGGTGCCAAGAAAATCCCAATTGGCACAGTGGCTTGACCATTGAGTGTCGCGTTGGCATCGTAACTTTGCGCTCCGAGTTCAACCCGCGCCACGTCCTTGAGGCGCAGCACCGAGCCGTCAGAGTCGCTGCGCAGGATGATGTTCTCAAACTGCTCCACATTTTCTAAACGCCCTTGGGTGCTGATGGTGTAGGTGAATTCGGTGGCTTTGTCCATCGGCTCAGCACCGACTTTACCCGCCGAGAACTGAGCATTTTGCTCGGCCACCGCTGCCGCCACATCGCTTGGCGTGAGTTTGAGCTGTGCGAGTTTGTCTGGATTGAGCCACACGCGCATCGAGTAATCTTTGGCCACAAAGTTCAACACACTGCCCACACCAGGGATGCGACGCAACTCGTCAATCACATTGACCAGCGCATAGTTACTAATCGCCACTTGATCCATGGAGTTATCGGGCGAACTCAAAGCAATCACTTGCAAAAATGCCGACGATTGTTTCTCCACCGTAATGCCGTATTGCCGAACCTCGGCAGGCATTTTTGCGGTGGCCGCCTGCACGCGATTATTGACATTAATTGCTGCTTGGTCAGGATCGGTACCGATTTTAAAGGTCGCGGTTATACTCGCCACACCCGCACCCGAACTGGTCGAGCTCATATAAATCATGTCGTCTACACCGTTGATGGATTGCTCCAGCGGTGAAGCAACGGTATTGGCAATCACTTCTGCCGATGCACCTGGGTAAGTCGCGGTGACCTGCACCTGCGGCGGGACGATTTGGGGAAACTGCTCAATCGGCAATGCGCGCATCGCCACCAAGCCCGCCAATGTGATGAGCAACGAGAGCACAATGGCAAAAACGGGACGTTTGATGAAAAAATCAGCCATCTAGTTTACTCCTTGGCTTTGGGTGTGTCGGCAGGTGGGGCTGCATCGGTTTTGGCGGCATCGGCTGGTGCTGCGCCTTTGGCAGCCGGTGCGCCTGCTGCGGCTGCCGGCTGCGCCAATGATTTATAAAAATCATCCAGCGTCACCATCACCGGTTTGACCTTGGTTTTGGGCGGCATTTGCGGCAATTTCATCAACTGATCGAGAATCACACGGTCTCCCGCTTTCAGGCCTTCGGTCACCACCACACTTTTACCAACGTTATCGGCGGTTTTGATGGTACGCACTTCAAACGTATTCTCTGGTGTCAACACCCACACCGATTTACCCGCAATGCCCGAGCTCACCGCACGCTGTGGGATGATAATCGCATCGTTGCGCATCGCGCCACGCAGCGACACCCGCACAAATTGCCCTGGCAGTAACTCCATACTCGGATTGTCAAACACCGCGCGTGCACGAATCGTGCCCGTGGTTTGGCTGACGATTTTATCAGTGAAATTGATCTGACCGAGTATCGGATACTCGCTGCCATCGGGCAAGGTTAAAGCCACTTGATACGCGGTAGCGGTAGGCGCGCTGACTTCGCCACTGCGGCTGGCGTTGCGTAATTTAGCCAAATCGCCATCGGAGAACGAGAAGTTCACATACAGCGGGCTAATCACTGAAATAGTGGTCAAAATTTCTTGTGGGCTGACCAAGCTACCGACCGAGCGCGTTTCACTGCTGGTATAGCCCGAAATCGGCGCACGAATCACCCCGTAGTCCACACTCAATTTACTGTTGCTCGCTTGTGCGACGGCTGCATCATAGCTTGCTTTAGCGGTACCGTATGAAGCGGTGGCATCCTCACCATCACGACGACTCAAAGCATTTTGCTCAACCAATGCTTTGACCCTTTTTAAATTGGCCGATGCTTGATTGAGCAAGGCCTTTTGAACTGCGACATTTGCCACAGCTGAGTTATACGCCTGTTGTGCCGAATCAGTTTCTAAAGTAAACAAAACCGTACCTTTTTGGACGTATGCACCCTCGGTGTAGTTTTTCGACTTCATAATCCCATTGACGCGCGACCGAACCTCAACCGCAGACGATCCCGCCGTTTGACCTGGGGTTTCGAGCGTCAGCGGCACACCCTGTGGGACGATTTCAAGCGCATGTACAGGCATCTCAGCCGGCGCAGGGGCTGGTTTCTTGCCACACGCAGCAAGAGTTGCTACCAAACACATACCGCTCAACCACAAAATAGGATGGCGCATATTTTTCATTTATTGTTTCCTCAAAAATAATATTAATGTACTGACTTACGATTAACAGATGTTGAATGCTTCATACAACACCTGTTTGTTGAATTTTGCCTATACTCCGAGCGCTCAAGTGCAATTGTTGTCATACGATCAGCTTTGTAAGACTGAAATATGTCTACTCAACCGATATGTACTTACAATATAAAAATCAAACAGACACAATCGTTACAACACGTTCACATTTTGCTGCGCTGCACATTATATATGGAATGTTACTACTGCACTTATTTTGAGAATGGGGCTATATTTTTAAAATATTCTCGCGCAACTCGTTGTCAAATAACGTAGTTTTTCTAATGACATGCTCGACCGAATGCATTTATTCAACCACCCAATGCCAAAGACAAAGTCACTTGATTGATATACTGATTGTATTGATTGGCAATTAAATTGCTCTGTGCCTGACGACGCGCCTCTTGAGCATCCAACCAGTCTTTTAAACTCGATGCTCCTGCACGGTAACGTACCTCGTACAATCGCTCTGACTCTTTTGCCGATTCCCATGCTTTTTTTAATTGAGCCGCTTTTAGGGCATATTGTGTGCGTGCAGACAATATATTTTCGACATCGCTCATCGCAGTGTAAAGCGTTTGACGAAACTCGACCACTGCTTGATCGTAGCTGCTTTTTGATACTTTTAGGTTGAGCTGATTTTCATTCCAATTCAAAAATGGCAATGCCAAGTTAAGCGCGAGTGCACCCACTGGATCACTCAAAATCTTTGTCAGTGATGTGGATCCTGTTCCCAAACTGCCGGTCAAACTAAAACTCGGATAAAAATTCGCACGCGCCACATCAATATTCGC
>JBIKPB010000205.1:0-3330 GCA_044357705.1 Formosimonas sp.
CCATTGGGGGTATTGTCTGCCAAAAGCAATGTGGCACGGCAAATTATCAGCCCAGTATTGGATTTGATGCAAACAATTCCCAGTTTTGTCTATTTGATTCCTGCGGCAATGTTATTTGGCTTGGGTAAAGTACCTGCGATTATTGCAACCATTATTTATTCTGCCCCTCCCCTCATTCGGTTGACTAATTTGGGAATTCGTGAAGTCAACCATGAGGTGATTGAAGCAAGTCGAGCATTTGGTGCAACACGCTGGCAGATGCTGCGACGCGTGCAGATTCCTTTAGCAATGCCGAGCATTATGCAAGGACTCAATCAAACCATGATGATGGCGTTGGCAATGGTTGTGATTGCTTCGATGATTGGAGCGCGTGGCGTTGGAGAGACTGTTTTACTCGGTTTGCAACGTAATGATGCTGGCCAAGGTTTGGTTGGTGGATTAGCCATTGTATTGTTAGCAATATTATTTGATCGCATTACTCAATCAGCGGGTACACGAATGCAAACGTACCGTAATAGCACACGGTAAGGAGAATATGATGAGTACAGTAAAAATTGAAGTTAAGAATATTACAAAAATTTTCGGTGCTAAAAGTAAGGAAGCTCTGAACAAAGTCAAGTCAGGCATGAGTAAACAAGAGTTACTCGAGAATCATGAACATACACTGGGCTTACATGACATTAATTTGAGTATCGAGGAAGGTGAAATCTTTGTCATCATGGGTTTATCTGGTTCAGGAAAATCAACGCTGATTCGTCATTTCAATCGACTGATTGATCCCACAGATGGTCATATTGTTATTGATGGTGAAGATGTAATGTTGATGGATATCAAGCAATTGGAGGATTTTCGTCGACGCAAAATCAGTATGGTTTTTCAAAGTTTTGGATTAATGCCACATTACACAGTTGTTGAAAATGTCGCCTATGCATTAGAAGTCCGTGGCGTGAGTAAAACTGAACGCATGACCACTGCAATACAATGGCTTGAAACGGTTGGTTTGGTTGGTTATGATAATTTATACCCTCGACAACTTTCGGGCGGTCAACAGCAGCGTGTCGGTCTTGCACGCGCATTGGCGGCAGATACGGACGTTTTATTGATGGATGAAGCATTTTCAGCTTTAGATCCTTTGATTCGCAGTCAAATGCAAGAACAGTTACTGGAGTTGCAAAACAAACTCCATAAAACCATTGTGTTTATCACGCATGACTTATCCGAAGCCTTGCGCATCGGCTCACGTATCGCCATTCTCAAGGATGGCGTATTAGCACAAGTCGGCACACCCGAGGAAATATTACTTAACCCAGCAGATGACTATGTCCGTGAGTTTGTTAAAAAGGTCAATCGCTCCAGTATATTGACCGTTCAAGCCATTATGCGTAAGCCACGAGTCTGCTTGGAAAATGAAAGTTATCAAGAAGCTCTTGAAAAAATCGAAAAAGCGGGTATTGAATGGGGATGGGTGCTTCAAAAAAATCGTTATCAAGGAATGGTTACGAAGTCACAACTCAAAAAAGCGATTACCGAAAAAAGTAGAGAATCATTAGTCAAAATGGCAAATAACTCGATTGTCGTGACGCAAGATACCACGATTGAGGATGCTCTACCCGCAGCGGTTGGTAATCGTTATCCACTACCCGTCGTTGATCAAAACGGTAAGTTGTGGGGCGTAGTTACGCCTGAGCGCATGACCGAAGCAATTGAAAAAAGTGTGCCGTAGTTTCAAGCTTTTTTGTATTGAAAGTTGTTGATGCTCAAGTGTCAACAATACACAGATATTTTATGAGTCCCTACAAAAACATTTTGACAACCAAGGTTGTCATCTAAAATTTATTGGAAAGAGATAAAAATGAGTCGATTAAATCATTCATGGAAAATTACTGTCGTGGTTTTATATTTATTGACAATGAGTACTTCGGTTATTGCTAAAGATACCATGCGCAGTATCAATTACCAAGGTGTTAATGTGCGCGAAGGCGCAGGCTTAAACCATGCTGTATTGTGGCGTGTTGTTAAGTACTTTCCATACAAAATTATCAAAACGCGAGGTGTGTGGAAAAATGTACAAGATTTTGAAGGCGATAGGTAATGCACCCATTTCAAAGAGCATTTAGAAATAGAATTTAAAGGCAAGCCATTAAACTCAATGGATGGTTTGGTTTTGGGTTTTCAACGCCACACGGACTTGGTTGGGTGTTTTACCTCCCAGAGCCATGTGAGGTCGGTTGTGATTGTAGCACCACAGCCATTCAGTCGCCTCATTTTGCAGGTGTTCAAGCGACGTAAACAGGTGTTGGTTGAGCAACTCATAACGCATGGTACGGTTAAAGCGTTCGATATAAGCATTTTGTTGCGGGTTGCCCGGTTGGGTATACCACAGCAGAATGCCACGTTGTTCAGCCCACTGTTTGAAGTGATGGCTGATGTACTCAGGCCCATTGTCCGAGCGTATGACCGCCGGCTTGCCGCGCCATTCAATGAGTTGATTGAGCGCACGGGTCACCCGCTGGGCAGGTAGTGAGAAGTCAATCTCAGCCAGCAAGCCTTCACGGTTGCAATCGTCCAGCACGTTGAGCGAACGCACGCTGCGCCCGTCGCTCAACTGGTCGCACATGAAGTCGATAGACCAGATTTGATTGATGGCGTCTGGGGCTTTGAGTGGCAATGGCAGTTCCCGCTTGATGCGCTGGTGTGGTCGTAAGCGCAGATTGAGCTTGAGTGTGCAGTAAATGCGATACACCCGCTTGTGGTTGTAATACCATTTCAGGACATGACGGATGTGCAGATAGCAAAGTTTGAAGCCCCATGTGGTTTGCCCTTTGGTGGTCGTGATTTCAAGCAGTTTGTCGGATATGCGTTGGTTGATTTCGGTTTGTCTGGATTGGTGGCGATAGCAAGTCTCTGATATACCAAACAACGCGCAGACCTTGCGAATGCTGACCTTGTGCCGATTATGGGTGTGTTGCGCCATCTCTTTGCGAGATGACGCAGTTACTTTTTTCCGAGAGCCTCTTTGAGAATATCGGTGTGCAGTTGGGCTTCGGCGTACATCTTTTTAAGCCGGCGGTTCTCTTCTTCCAGGCTTTTTAAACGGCTCATGAGTGAGGCGTCCATGCCGCTGTATTTACTGCGCCAGTTGTAAAATGTAGCACTACTGATGCCGTACTTGCGGCAAAGTTCGGGTGTGGGTAAGCCGTTCTGAGACTCTTGAAGAATTGCTGCTATTTGGCTGTCGCTGAATTTAGATTGTTTCATCGTAGATTTCCTTTGCTTAGATTTTAAGGACTTTTCTACTTCTAAACACCGCTTTTTTTAGGGAGCATTACC
>JBIKPB010000175.1:0-3860 GCA_044357705.1 Formosimonas sp.
TCGACCACTTGGTTTTTACCGGCTCAACCCAAATCGGTCGAAAAGTCATGGCCGCTGCTGCACCCAATCTTACACCCGTGACCTTGGAATTGGGGGGGAAGTCACCGGCATGGGTACACGAATCATACGATCTTGACGATGCTGCGGATAAAATCATTACCGCTAAATTGTGGAATGCAGGTCAAACGTGTATCGCGCCCGACTATGTATTGGTTCATGAGGGGCAGCGTGATTTATTTGTAAAAGCCGTTCAACGTGTACTGTCCGTGCGGTTTAAATCATGGGGCGATAACCCACATTACACGCAGATGATTAATCCTGCCGCATGGCAACGTATGAATCAGATTGTCGATGATGCGCGTCATTACGGTGCTCAAGTCGTGACATTTAATCCATTGAATGAATCAACAGACGATGCGGGCGTATTTTTGCCGACTTTATTGTTGAATGTCACTCATGACATGCGAGCGATGACTGAAGAACTGTTTGGCCCCATCTTACCGATTGTGACGTATCGTGATTTTTCTGATGCGGCTCAACTCATCAAACAACAACCGCGACCGCTTGCTTTGTATTATTTTGACCTTGATTCAACGCGTGTCGATGAGGTGATCAATAAAGTTCATGCGGGTGGTATTGCTATCAATGATTGTATGTTGCATTATGCGCAAAGCAATTTACCGTTTGGTGGCGTTGGTGCTAGCGGCATGGGTGCATATCACGGCCATACCGGTTTTTTAACATTCAGTAAGCAAACCGGTGTGTTTGTGCAAAATCGTTTGGTTGCGAAAATATTCAGTGTGCTTGCAAAGCCACCTTATTCAAAATGGACTGATCGATTGGTTAGGTTTTTATTACGTTAGGTTTGATAAAAATAATCGGGCATTAATGCCCAATTATTTTTAGTTTTGTTTTTGAGTGGTTTCGAGTTGATCCAATACCCGAAAGCACAGCCAGCCGCCGATGATTCCAAAAAGTACAACGCCCAAACCATAGCCGGCAAGTACACCGATTGCGCCGTAATAATGCGCGCCGAGCCAAACGAAGGGAATAACGCCCAATGTTGAGCGCCCCCAATTGAGCATGGCTGAATAGAACGCATAACCCAAGTTATTGAAAGCAGCGTTGGCGACAAATAAAGTACCGTTGAATAAAAAGCTCGCGGACACCACCACACAGAAAAACACGACCAAGTCATGCGCTTGGCCTTGCAGACCAAACAGATTGGCGATAGGCTGGCGGAATAGGGTCAGTAATAACCAAACCACCAGTACATAAATCAAAGTGACTTTCAGGCTGTCGCGAATGGTCGAACGAATGCGAGGGTAGTTTTTTGCGCCTAAATTTTGCCCAATGATGGGGCCAACTGCGCCTGACAGTGCAAAAATCACACCGAATGCAACTGGAATCAAACGACCGATCACCGACCACGCGGCAACTGATGCATCACCAAAATCAGCCATTGCTTTGGTGACAAACGTGTTGCCGACCGGTGTTGCGATCTGGGTCAATACTGCGGGCACGGCGATGGCAAAATAGGCTTTAATCTCGGACTTAAAAATAACCATGGTCGGTTTTTTGACTAAGTGGTGCACATGCACCAAGCCGTAATAACCAATACCAAGTAGTGTCAAGCGCGAGATTGACGTGGCAATTGCCGCACCATCTAAGCCTAAGTCAAAGCCAAAAATCAAAATCGGATCAAGCACAGCAGTACACGCCGCCGCACCGAGCGTGACATACATCGCGCGCTTGGCATCACCGACTGCGCGTAATAATGCCGACATGCACATGCCGATGGCCATGATCGGCACCGATGGCAAGACGAACGCCATAAAACGGATGGATAAATCGGCTGTTACGCCGGTTGCACCGAGTGCCTTGGTTAGGGGAGCTAAAAACGGATACAGCAGTAACGACAGCAGTGTCATCAAAACACCCATAATCACCAATGACGCCCCCGACAATTGCCGAGCGTATTCGCGTTTGTTCGCACCCAATGCGCGACAAACCAGTGCCGTGGCTGCAATCGACAAGCCGATTGCAATCGAGGTATGAAAAAAGAGCAGTGTGCCGGCGTAGCCGACCGCCGCGGCCAATTCGGATTGACCCAAGCGCGAGATGTAAAATAAGTTGAGCGCATCGACAATGAACACCGCGACCAAGCCAATTGAGCCAGATAAGGTCATGTTGATGACGTGTTTGAGGGTGGAGCCCGTGACGAATTTGGGTAAGGCTGCTGAATTTTGAGAAGGTGACATAATTATTTGAAGTTAAACCTTGCCCGCAACAATATTGATGCAAATACTGATGATCACCACATTGAAGAAAAACGCGATAATGCTGTGCAACAAAACCAGACGGCGCATGTGTCGGCCAGTGATTTGTACGTCAGAGGTTTGAAAAGCCATGTTGAGAATCGTTGAGAAATAAACGAAATCCCAGTAATCCGGCTCAGGTGTGTTGGGAAAAAGCAGGCCACCATCATTGCCTTGGTCGCTGCGATTAAGCGCAAAATGGTGAGCGTACTCAAGCGCAAACATAAACGCTAAGAACAGCCATGCCAAAAACACGCTGATTGCCGCCAATACAATATGCAATGGTGCCAAATAATCCAGCTTGTCAGTATGCAACTGAATATACAGCGCCATCAATACGACGTTGCTGATCACCAAACCAAGTGTTAGGCTGAACCATTTGCTCGAAGCCTGTTGGCGTGCTTTATGCAGCATGGATTCTGGAGTGCCACGTGCCATATAGTGTGAAATACCGATCAGAAAAATACAAATTCCCGCGTCGAGTGAGAGCAACAGTGCCTGTGAGGCCCGCATCGAATTCGCCATCAGAATAGAACATAATATGGTGGACGTTATAATCGAAACGCTCAAATGTGGGCGAGAGCGGAAAGTATTGAAGACGTTTGGCATGATTTTTCGTATTAGGCGCAGTGTATTGAGTGAGGCGCCGATGGAAAATACACTTTATTTCTTTTTAGCGAACTCATCCCACAACAAAATCGCCACGCCGATGAAAATCGCCGAATCGGCAATATTGAACGCAGGCCAATGGTAGGTTTGATAATAAAAATCGAGAAAATCCACCACTTTGCCAATGCGCACCCGATCAATCAAATTGCCGACCGCACCACCGAGAACGAATGCAAGGCCGAGACAGAAAGGGCTTTGTGAACGATATTTGCGCATTATGACGATGATAAAAATCGAAGCGACCAATGATAAAACAGTGAAGAACCAACGTTGCCAACCATCATGATCAGCCAAAAAACTGAATGCTGCGCCGGGATTGTAGGTCAACCCGATATTGAAAAATGGCGTGACTGGAATGAACTCTTGAAAGCTAAAATTCGCTTCTATGGCAAGTTTGCTGACCTGATCGATGATGATGACAAAGATAGCGAGAAGGAAGTAAGGAGTGAGCGAGCGGTTTTTTTGCATAATTTTTTAGAGGATAATGTTGCGCTGAGTGGATTGAAATTGGTGATTATGAAGTTTAATTATGTGGCTTTAAGGGATGTGATCAAAGGTCTGGATGCACGTTCACATGTTCATCCAGACACATCCATCACAAGCAGTGTCTATCAACCTAAAAAATTAGGTTAATTTACGTTGCTCGCCTGCACCAAACAAATTAGCCATGCAGCGTGCGCATAGCGTCGGATGTTCTACATTCGTGCCCACATCAACCGTCACGTGCCAGCAACGTTCGCATTTTTGACCTGTTGCGACATCAACATGCACATTGATTACATCACCGACATTGACTTGCGCTGCCGAAGTGATCAAAACGAAGCGCAAATCATCGCCTAGACTTTGCAGCAATTGTGCATCATCAGAGGGGGC
>JBIKPB010000069.1:0-7763 GCA_044357705.1 Formosimonas sp.
TGATGGTGACTGCGGCTTGCAGAGCAGAGCCGATTTTGTTCTCACCGCGCGCATCTTCTAAAGCTTTATTGACGTCGTCACGCAATGCGCGAATGCGTGTCCAGCGCGCGATCAAGGCTTCAGCATTGGTCGGAACCGGAATGACATGGTACAACTCCGTGAAAATCGTGTCGTCACTCGATACGTGCGTCAAAATTGGCCATGCTTCTTCAGCGGTAAAGCTCAAAATGGGTGCCATCGTGCGCACCAAGCTTTGTGCGATGTGCCACAAAGCAGTTTGCGCCGAACGGCGCGCGTGTGAGTCGGGCGCTGAAGTGTACAAACGGTCTTTGAGAATGTCTAAATAAAATCCACCCAAATCTTCCGAACAGAAAATTTGCAGTTTGGCGACCAATGGGTGGAACTCATAATGCTCGGCGTGCGCGAGCAAATCAGCTTGCCACTGCTCGGTCAATGCCAATGCGTATTGGTCGATTTCGAGCAATTCGTCGATGTTGAGCAAGTCTTTGGCTGCATCAAAATCCGATAAGTTGGCGAGTAAAAAGCGCAAAGTGTTACGGATGCGGCGGTAGCCTTCAGAAACGCGTTTCAAGATTTCATCGGAGATCGACAATTCACCCGAATAATCGGTTGAAGCGACCCACAGACGAATGATTTCCGCGCCCATTTTGTTTGCGACTTCTTGCGGCGCAATGATGTTGCCGAGCGATTTGCTCATTTTTTTGCCTTCGCCATCAACCGCGAAACCATGCGTGAGCAATGCTTTATATGGCGCGCGACCATCGAGCATTGAGCCAGTGAGCAATGATGAATGGAACCAGCCGCGATGTTGATCCGAGCCTTCGAGGTACAAATCCGCCGGCCAAGCTAAGTCGGTGGCATGTGAGCCGCGCAAGACGTGATAATGTGTCGTGCCGGAATCGAACCACACGTCTAACGTGTCTTTGTTTTTGACGTAGTCGTTCGCATCTGCACCGAGAAACGCGTTGATATCTATGTTTTGCCACGCTTCAATGCCATTCGCTTCGACCAATAATGCGATCTTTTCGAGCAAAGCCGGCGTGTCGGGATGCAATTTTCCGGTTGCTTTATGCAAGAAAAACGGCATTGGCACGCCCCATTGACGCTGACGCGATAATGTCCAATCAGGGCGATTGGCGATCATGCTGTGCAAGCGCGCTTGCCCCCACGCTGGGAAAAATTGAGTATCTTCGACACCTTTGAGCGCAATTTGGCGCAAAGATGAGCCATTGACCGGATTGTCCATCGACGCAAACCATTGTGTGGTCGCGCGGTAGATCAACGGCGTTTTGTGGCGCCAGCAGTGCATGTAGCTGTGGTTGTATTTGATGACTTTAAACAATGCGCCGACTGCTTTGAGCTTTTCGACGATTTTCTGATTGGCATCCCAGATTTTCAGACCGCCAAAATCAGGTAAATCCGCCGCATAAACGCCGTCGCCCATGACGGGTGTCAAAATCTCGTCATTGGTTACGCCATTGGCTTTGCATGAGGCGAAATCCTCTAAACCATAGGCGGGAGCGGAGTGAACGATACCGGTACCGGCATCGATCGTGACGTAGTCGCCGATGTAGATCGGAGATAAACGTTCGTACAATGGATGTTTGAACGCGATGTGCTCGAGCGCGATACCGGCGCATGTCGCGATGATTGTGCCGTTTAATTCATAACGCGCCAAAGTCGCTTCGACTAAATCTTGCGCCAAAATCAATTGGTTGCCATTGTCCAGTTGCACCAACGCGTAAGTTACTTCAGGGTGAACGTTGAGTGCCTGATTGGCGAGAATCGTCCACGGCGTGGTCGTCCAGATCACGATGTGACCGATTGGTGCGATGGTGGTTTTGAATGCTTGGGAGAGTTTATCGTGCTCGGCGAATGCGAAGCCGACGTCGATTGCCAAGTCAACTTTGTCTTGGTACTCGACTTCCGCTTCGGCGAGCGCTGATTCGCAATCGAAGCACCAGTTCACCGGTTTGAGGCCGCGATACACATAACCATTGGCCAAAATCTGTCCGAGCGCGCGAATCTCGTTCGCCTCATTGGAGAAATTCATCGTTTTATACGGATTGTCCCAATCACCCAAAATGCCGAGGCGCATGAAGTCCACTTTTTGCTTTTCGATTTGCGTTGCGGCGTAAGCGCGCGATTTTTCTTGCACTTCGCGCGTTGGTAAATGGCGACCGTACAGTTCTTCGATTTTGTTTTCGATCGGCATGCCGTGGCAATCCCAACCGGGTACATAAGGCGCGTCATAACCTGCCATCGTGCGCGATTTGATGATCACGTCTTTGAGGATTTTATTGACCGCGTGACCGATGTGAATGTCGCCATTCGCATATGGAGGGCCGTCGTGCAGAATGAATTTAGGGCGGCCTTTGGCAGCCGCACGAATTTTTTGATAACGCTTTTGCGCCTGCCATTCTTTGACCCAAATCGGTTCGCGTTTGGCGAGATCGCCGCGCATCGGAAACGGAGTGTCAAGCAGATTAACGGGGTAGGTATTTTTGTTGCTCATAAATTTTCTAAAGAAGTGAGGGCGTAAAAACGTGATAAAGTTTGACGTGAGGTCAAAAGACGAAAGTGGGTATTTTAACCGAAAAACGCGTTTTTTCTAAGGCTTTGCGCCGATTAAACATTAAAAATGCCGTTGAACCGAAACGGATTGAGCCATTTCATCGGCGCAACTAAAAGTGCATCGACAACAAACACAACAACATAAAAGAGAAACCAATGAAATTCTTACACACCATGGTACGGGTCAAAAATCTGGAGCAGTCGCTTGATTTTTTCGTCAATCAACTCGGTTTGATCGAAACCCGACGAAAAGCTTATGAAAACGGTCGATTTACGCTGGTTTATTTGGCGACTGCGCCGGGTGAGCCGGAGGTGGAGTTGACTTACAACTGGGATCAAGAGGATGCATACAGCGAAGGGCGCAATTTTGGTCATTTGGCCTTTAGCGTCGACAACATTTACGATTTATGCCAAAAATTGATGGACAATGGTGTAGCGATTCTTCGACCGCCACGAGACGGTTATATGGCGTTTATTCGCAGCCCCGATCAGATTTCAATCGAATTGTTGCAAGAGGGCGAAAAGCTACCGCCTAAAGAACCTTGGGCATCCATGCCGAATCAGGGCAGTTGGTAAGTTCAAGCAATTTTGCGGCGTGACTATTTTTGACTTAAAAAATAGTCACGGCTGACTTGAATGTCGCTGTGAATCGCGGCCATCAACGCGTCCATACTGTCGAATTTGGCTTCATCACGAATCTTGCACCACAACGTCACATGCGCCAATTCACCATAAGCATTGGCGTCAAAATCCAGAATATGCACTTCCAGCCAGCATTCGCCATTGGTTTTGACGGATGGGCGTGTGCCGATACTGGCGACCCCTTGATGGGTTTGACCTTGTAATTCAATGGTCACCGCATAAATGCCTTGGGTCGCGAGATTGAGCGGCATTTTTAGGTTGATGGTCGGGCAACCGATGGTGCGACCGAGCTGTTGTCCGCGAACGATGTGACCAGATAAAACCAGTGGATGACCGAGCCAATTTTTGGCCGAGTCCAAGTCACCGCGTGCCAAAGCATGGCGAATGGTTGAACTGGAAATGCGCTCATTGTTGATTTGCACCGATTCGTGGGCTTTGAGAGCAAAACCATGTGATGCGCTCATGTTTTGCAATAGCGCGAAGTTACCCGCGCGTTTGGCGCCGAAGCAAAAATCATCGCCGACCTGCAAGTAATGCATATTCAGCGCATCAAGTAATAATTGTTCCACAAAATCAGTCGCTTGCATGGCAGCTAATGACGCATTAAACGGTAAAACGATGGCATGCTCAATACCGTGTTGCGCTAATAAAGTTAATTTATTGCGCAGCGGTAAAATCTTACTCGGTGCCGAACGACCGGTTTGTGTACTGAAAAACGCTTTAGGATGAGGTTCAAATGTCATCACGGTCGGCACCAAATTATTCCCGCGCGCGTAAGTGACCAAATCATCCAAAATCGTTGCATGCCCCAAATGCACGCCATCGAAATTACCGATGGTCAAAGCGGCTGGGCGAGACGGTTGACGAAGAGATAAAGGATGGCGAGTGATGCGCATAAAAAATCAGATTTGAGCGTAAAAGCCGCATTATAACCGACGTCCGTTGATAAGGGCGCAGTGCTAGAGGAGGTAATAGGCATATCTCCAAATCGCTTAGGGTCGAGGATTCGGTTTTGAGTTTAACTTGAGGCTCAAAGTCATTATGGATGCAGATATATTTTTAACATGTAAATAAAATATATGTTATATTCCTTGTGCGACTAAGCGCATTTTTTTTATGTTAAAAAATGTATTTTAAATATATCTAAAGGGTTTTTTATGCTGAATGAATTACAACGTACGCTTGTCAAAGAGACCGCACCTATTTTGCGTGAGCATGGCGAAGCGCTGATGCGACACTTTTATGCGCGGATGTTTGCGCACAATCCTGAACTCAAGCCGATGTTCAATCAAGGTCACCAGCAATCTGGCGCACAGCAACAAGCCTTGGCCGTGGCGGTAGCCGCTTATGCTGAGAATATTGACGATCCATCGGTGCTTGCACCTGTACTCAAAATGGTGGCAAACAAGCACGCGAGTTTAGGTATACGTGCTGAGCATTACCCTATTGTCGGTGGGCATTTATTGAGTTCGATCCGGGAAGTATTGGGCGAGTCGGCGAAGGATGAGTTGATTGAGGCGTGGGCAGCAGCTTATGGACAGTTGGCTGATGTATTGATTCAAATGGAAGCAGAGTTGTATCACGACACGGTACAAAAAAAAGGCGGTTGGAGCGGCTGGCGTACATTCAAAGTGGCACGTAAGGAAATCGAGAGTGAGGAAATTACTTCGTTTTATTTTGCACCGATTGATGGTGGGCATGTGCCGATTTATTTGGCAGGGCAATACATCACGGTAAAAGTATTTGTGCCTCAATTGGGCATGATGCAGCCGCGCCAATACAGCTTATCGCAAGCAGCAAATCCTGAGTTTTTGCGTATTTCAGTCAAACGTGAAATCGAAGGCGTAACACCTGCCGGCATGGTATCTAATCAATTGCATGATGCGGTTGAGATTGGTGCGCTGGTTGATTTAACCGCACCGAATGGTGAATTTTTCTTAGCACCCGAACACAATGCGCCATTGGTGCTTATAAGTGCAGGTGTTGGCATCACGCCAATGTTAGCGATGGCGCAAACCGCATTGGCGCGTGCGACCGAGCAACCAATTCGTTTTATTCATGCCTGTCGTCATGGCGGTGTTCATGCATTTAAAGAGTGGTTGGCGGTGCAAAGTAATCACGCCAATACATTTAGCAGCACCGTTTATTACGAAAATCCACGAGCTGATGATGTACGAGGTCAAGATTTTGATATTGCCGGACGCTTGAATCTGTTCGATATTTCAGACACATTGCCCGATAATGCCGACTACTTCTTGTGTGGTCCGATTCAATTCATGCAAGCACAAAAAAGTGCATTGCTTGGTTTAGGTATTGATGCGTCACGCATTCAAGCCGAAGCCTTTGGCAGTGGTCTCGTATAATTTTTAGGAAAAATGCCATGCAACTCACGCAATTTACGGATTTAGGTTTACGGGTTTTGATGTATTTGACACCAACACCGCGTATGCAGCCCGTGACCATCAACGAAATTGCGGGTGTGTTTAAAGTGTCGCGTCATAATCTGGTTAAAGTTGTTCACTTTCTAGCACAACACGGTTGGCTCACCACCACACGTGGCAAAGGCGGTGGTTTGGCATTGTCTAAACCACCCGAGCAGTATCCTTTGCGTACCATTATTTGTTTACTTGAAGGTTCTTTTGATTTAGTGTCATGCACTGCTCCTCCATGTGTATTGAGGGTTGGGTGTGAGTTGAAAATGATACTGGATCAAGCAACACAAGCATTTCTTTCGGTACTTGATGAGTACACTTTAGCCGACTTGTCTAAAAATCAAACAGAGAATGCTATTGCGAGGTTGCATCACAGTGTGATTTTTGAGATGCAGCGCCGAGGCGTTTGACTAATCCTTGTTTCTAAAACCATTAAATTCAATTAAAAAATGAGTTGTTGTTTCATTTTATTGTTTCACTGAGCCAATTTTATTGTGACCAGTCAGCAAAACATAAATTCGTTTTGCACTCAATAGTGGCTTTAATCTATAAGAGATGACTCAGTCATCGGATTGATGGTGACTGGCGGATGAGTTGGGTACAATAGGTTTTTTATTTGACCTATTTTATCTCCTTATGAATCCATTTCAATTCCCCTGTGTTTATTTGGCCTCCCAAAGTCCGCGTCGTGCTCAATTGCTCAAGTTGGTCGGGATCCCTTTTGAGGTGTATTTACCGGAAGATACTGAGGCAGCGGAAGCGCTGGAAGTTGAGTTGTCAAACGAATCGCCGCTGGGTTATGTACAACGCGTCGCGAGCTTAAAAGCCGAGTTCGCATCACAGACCATTGCGCATCAAGGCATGGAGACTCGTCCGATTTTATGTGCCGATACAACTGTTGCTGTGGATCAGCACATTTTGGCCAAGCCTACTGATGCCGCAGATGCCGCGCGTATGTTGCGCATGCTCTCCGGTCGGACGCATCAAGTGCATACCGCAGTAGCCGTGATGCTCGGTGATATTTTGCATCAAGTGTGTGTGACCAGTGACGTGACTTTTAAATTACTCACCGATGCTGAAATCGAAGCTTATATTGCCAGCGGCGAACCCTTTGGTAAAGCTGGTGCGTATGCCATTCAAGGCTATGCGTCTGCATTCGTCAGTCATCTATCCGGCAGTTACTCAGCAGTCATGGGATTGCCTGTATTTGAAGTGGCGCAAATGCTCGCGTCATTTTCATTAACTGAACTACAATGCCATTAATATAGCAACAAACTTGAGTTGATCAAAGTTTGGCTAACCCCAAAAAAGTCGGGGGTCACTTTTTTGGAATAAATATGAAACAAGAAATTTTAATTAACAGTACAAGTGCTGAAACTCGTGTGGCGGTTCTCGAGGATGCGCGCGTGCAAGAGGTTTATATCGAGCGTCAAACCAATTTGGGTTTGGTCGGCAATATTTATCTTGGCAAAGTTGTGCGTGTGTTGCCGGGGATGCAATCGGCGTTTATTGAAATCGGTCTTGAGCGTACGGCTTTTTTGCATGTCGCTGACATGATGATCGCGGCGCATAGTCCTTCCGCCAGTCAAAATACCAACAACAAAGCATTACCACCAATCGAAACGATTTTGTTCGATGGGCAAACTGTTTTGGTGCAAGTCATTAAAGATCCGATCAGTACCAAAGGCGCACGTTTGTCGACCAAAATCAGCATTGCGGGGCGATTATTGGTTTATTTGCCGAAAGACAGTGGCATTGGCGTGACACAAAAAGTCGAAAACGACGACGAGCGTACTGCACTCAAAAATAAATTAATCGAATTGGTAGGCGAGCAACCGAATGGCGGTTATATTATTCGAACGGCAGCGTGCGATGCACCGAATGAAGAATGGCAAAACGACATCAATTATTTGACGCGTGCATGGCAGGGGATTTTGGAGGCGCAGCGCAAACATCCGGCTCCGTATCTGATTCACAAAGATTTGAGTTTGGCGCAGCGCGTCTTACGCGACATGGTCACGTTGGATACGCAAAACGTCATCACCGACGATGCTGAAACGTTGAGTCAGTTGCAGCAGTTCGCTCAAATGTATA
>JBIKPB010000207.1:0-3314 GCA_044357705.1 Formosimonas sp.
TACCGATAAAGTGCAGATTTTCTATTTGGACTCGGTTGAAGACAATGGTCTGACGATTTTAGCACCCGACATCAATGACTCCGATTACCCGTTTGTGCCGAAAGACCGAAAAACCATTCGCTATGGTTTAGGTGCGATCAAAGGTGCGGGGCAAGCGGCAATCGAGTCGATTGTTGCCGAACGTACAGCCAATGGTTCGTTTGAAAGTTTCTTTGATTTTTGCTTGCGTATGGACAAGTCGAAAGTCAATCGCCGCACGTTGGAGTTTTTGATTAAAGCCGGTGCGTTTGACCGATTGCACGAAAATCGCGCGAGTGTGTTTGAGTCGATCGATGCGGCATTAGAGGCGGCGTTTCACACTGAAGCGAACAAACACCAAAACAGTTTGTTTGACGATGAGCAAGCATTTGACGAGCAATGGCAAGCGCAATTGGCACAGACCGAGCCGTGGACGTTGCGCGAAAAGCTGGCGCACGAAAAAGCGGCGATGGGCTACTACTTCAGCGGACATTTGTATGACGAATGCGCTGCAGATGTCGAACAAGTGGTCAAAACGCGTTTGAATAAAGTCGCTCCGACGCGTGATCCGATTTTGATTGCGGGGATTATCACGGCAAGCCGTACTTTATTCACCAAGCGTGGCAAAATGATGTTCGTCACAATCGATGACAAAACTCAACGCTTGGAAGTGTCAGTGTTTAATGACGTTTTTGAGCGTTATGCTTCATTGCTGAAAGAAGAAAGTTTGGTCATTATTCAAGCTAAGGTTTCAAAAGACGATTACAGTGGTGGCATGCGCGTGGTCGCCGATAAAGTTTTGGATTTAAGTCGCGCGCGCGCGATGCAAGCGAATAATTTATGGATCACGGTCGATGTGCGAGAACAGCAATTGGATATCCATGCGTTGAAAGCAATTCTAAAACCGCAGTGCGATGAAGAAGGTTTATCCGTCATGATTCACACTCAAACGCAAGGTGCAAGCGCGGATGTTCGTTTGGGCTTTGATTGGCGTGTATTGCCTTCGGATCAAATGATCGAACAATTGAAGCAAATCAATGTGGTTCGGGGCATTGAAGTTTTGTAAATAGCCCACTCTTAAAGAATAAAACCCCATGCAAAACGTTTCTGTACCCAACAATAAATCATATGAATAATCAATATACAACCGTTGCTCAGCCGAACAAATATCAACATATGGCGGCAATTTGTTTGGTCATTGCGGCTTTCGGCTTGCCGATGTTTTCTTTGCTGACATTCATCAGCTTGGCTTTAGCCACATTGCTGTGGCTGTTCTCGACTGATTTTTCATTGGTTAAAAAAACCATCGGACAATCCAGCTTTGCCAAATGCAGTTTGGCTCTTTTTTTGTGCATTGCGCTATCCGCTTTATATTCCAATGCACCTGCCAAGTTTTTATTCAAAACCATTGTGTCTTACCGAGAGTTTTTGTTGATTCCCGTCACCATGTGCATTTTGGGCACCGCACCGCAGTATAAAAAAACGGTGATCAATATGTTGATTTTTTCATTGACGGTGGTGGTTTTATTGTCGTGTTTGGATGCTTATCATCCTTTGCCTTTTAGCAAGTCGACCAAGCATGGCGCCATTAATGATCACTATATTTTTTCTCAGCACATTACTCAAAATGTGATGTCGTCTTTTTTGGTATTGTTGGCGCTGATGAAAGCGACTGAAAAAAATATGTCTACGAAATGGAAAATGATATTTTGTTTGATCGCGCTAATATCCGTAGTTGACATACTTTTTTTAGTTAAAGGGCGTACGGGTATTTTGACATTGATATTGAATCTGTTCATTTTTGGCTACTATAAACTGTCGGTCAAGCAGAAATGTGGCGCAGTAGCGTTAATGGCTCTTTTTAGTATTTTGGTTTTTTTGACTAATAATTCCTTAAATACAAGAGTTCAACAAACTTTTCATGAGGTGGATGTTTATCAAGAGACCGGAGCAGATACATCCGCAGGACTTCGACTTGCATTTTGGGAATATGCTTGGGACAAAATTAAGGAAAAACCGGTAATTGGTTATGGTGCGGGTAAATACAGAAACAATTACGATTTAAATCTTCAGCATCCTGATAAGTGGGGATATACCCAAGGTTTTTACCATCCTCATAATGAGTTATTATTGATTTGGTTTGAAGCAGGGGTTTTAGCGGCGGTACTATTTTTGTTGTTTGCCGTGATGTTAGTCATCCGTGCTTTTAAATCTAAAGATACGAATCTCAAAATGCTTCAATACAGTGTTGTTGGCATGTTGATTATTTATTGTACGTTTGATGTACCCATTTTCAATTACATTGAAGGTATGTTTTTTTGGTTACTCATAAGTCTATTTTTCACACTCAAACCGCCAATCAGCTTAGAGAGAGAGAGTCTTTAAAATAATTAAAGATGGGTTGAAGAGTTCTCTCTGTGCCCTATTTTATTTATTGTGCCTTGCATACTTAACTATGCAGGCAAACCGATTGCAGTAACCTCGAAAAGCATTATTTCAAGGGTTAAGCTTTGAGCAGTTTTGCGGCATCTAACGCAAAATAACTCAATACACCGTCTGCGCCTGCGCGTTTAAACGCCATTAAGCTTTCGATCATGCACGCATTTAAATCCAGCCAGCCGTTTGCAGCAGCGGCGTGGATCATGGCATATTCGCCGCTGACTTGATACGCAAACGTCGGCGCTTTGAATTCTTGTTTCACGGCGCGGATCACATCCAAATAGGGCAGGCCGGGTTTGACCATGACCATATCTGCGCCTTCAGCCAAATCCAACGACACTTCGTGCAACGCTTCATTAACGTTGGCAAAATCAAGCTGGTAAGTTTTTTTGTCGGCTTTGCCGAGATTGGCGCCTGAGCCGACCGCATCGCGAAATGGCCCATAAAAATGCGAAGCATATTTTGCTGAATAGCTCATGATGCGCGTGTGAATAAACCCATTGCGCTCAAGCGCTTGACGAATTGCACCGATGCGCCCATCCATCATGTCCGATGGGGCGACTACATCCGCACCTGCTGCTGCATGACATAAGGCTTGTTGCACCAAAACTTCTGTGGTTTCATCGTTTAAGACGTAACCCGAGTCATCAATCAAGCCATCTAGCCCGTGACTGGTGTAAGGATCGAGTGCGACATCAGTCATTAAGCCGAGCTCGGGATAATGCTTTTTGAGTAATTTGAGTGCGCGTGGAACTGTAATCCCCCCAATTTTAACAACACTTAAAAGTAGGGGTTTTAATAAGCATTTTCAATCATCCGTCTTGGAGGCACACCACCAATCGCTGAATGAGGTCGCA
>JBIKPB010000001.1:0-33580 GCA_044357705.1 Formosimonas sp.
TCCATATGGCTTAAGTGAGGTCTTTTCATGGCAACTTTCGATTTGGTGATTGAAGTCAACCATGTGATGCCTCACTTGGCCTTTTTCAATCTGCGAAAATTGCTATTCGTACTTTAATTCACCCTTTTTTATGCTATTATAACCTGCTAAAAAAGTAATAATACTTAGCTCATTCGGGCTAATCTTGTTTATTAGGGATGATTGGTTTATGTTAAATGTGGTTATATTGGCAGCCGGCAAAGGTACACGCATGCGCTCCAAATTACCTAAGGTCTTGCATCCGTTAGCCGGACGCTCACTGCTGCAACACGTGTTGGACACGGCGAAATCTCTCGACGCGGCCAAAATGTGTGTGGTCATAGGACACGAAGCCGAACAAATTCGCTCTGCATTGACCAATCAAAATTTGACATTTGTTCAACAAAATGAACAATTGGGTACAGGACACGCATTACAATTGGCGGCACCGCATTTAGATGATGCCTATCCGACCTTGATTTTGTATGGCGATGTACCTTTAACACAGTTGTCTACACTGCAAAATTTAGTCATGACCGCGCAAAACGGCATGGCTTTATTAACGGTGAATTTGGCTGACCCCAATGGTTACGGACGTATTGTGCGTGACGCGAACGGCTTTGTCTTACGCAATGTGGAACATAAAGACGCATCAGACACAGAGCATTTGATCAATGAAGTCAATACCGGCATTTTAATTGCACCAACCCAAGCCTTAAAGATTTGGTTAAGCCAACTCTCTAACAACAATGCGCAAGGTGAATATTATCTGACCGACGTGATCGGTATGGCTGTAACAGATGGCATCAAAGTACAAACGGCTCAACCCACTCACGCGTGGGAAACTTTGGGCGTGAACAGCAAGCTCCAATTGGCTGAACTTGAGACCATTTGTCGAGCAACCGCAGCGGATGCTTTGCTGGAGTGTGGCGTGACGTTGGCAGATCCGACACGAATCGATGTACGCGGCTCACTCAGCTGCGGTATGGATGTGACGATTGATGTGGGTTGTGTTTTTGAAGGCAATGTGACGGTGGGTGACGATGTCAGGATTGGACCTTACTGCGTGATCAAAAATGCGAGTATTGCCAATGGTAGTCAAATTGCAGCGTTCAGCCATATTGACGGCGCAACGATTGGCCAGTCTGCAAAAATTGGGCCCTTCGCGCGCTTGCGCCCCGAGGCCAAACTTGCAGCGCATACACACATCGGTAACTTTGTCGAAATCAAAAAATCGACGGTCGGTGTTGGCTCAAAAGTCAATCACCTATCTTACATCGGTGATGCACAAATTGGTTCCGACGTAAATATCGGAGCCGGCGTGATTACCTGCAACTATGACGGCGTGAATAAATTCACGACCATTATTGAAGATGGTGCATTTATCGGCTCTGATACACAATTGGTCGCGCCGGTAACGATCAGTGCAGGTGCAACGATTGGCGCCGGCTCTACAATTACCAAAAATGCGCCGCGCGATACTTTGTCTCTGTCACGCGCCAAACAAATTTCCTTGACTGGCTGGCAACGGCCTACCAAGAAAGAAGCATAACCAATAAAGCACATCTATGAATGTGTGAGGTGAGCGGGTGATGCAAATCACCCATCCATTTAAATTGAAGGATAAATCATGAAACACAAAATCTTAATCGTCGATGATCACGGCTTGGTACGTGCGGGCTTACGCCCCATCCTCCAAGATGCACTGGGTGGCGTGTGCGACATCATTGAAGCAGAATCACTCGAGGCAACTTTGGGCATTATCGCGACCCAAGGCAGCAGCATTGATTTGGTTTTGCTGGATCTGACCTTACCCGATGCGCAGGGCTTATCAGCACTGGAGCGCGTTCGCAGTCAATTTCCAAACGTGCCCATTGCCGTATTGTCTGGGCAAAGTGACACCCATTTGATTCAAACCGCTTATCGGATGAACATTTCGGGTTTTATCATCAAAAATGCCAAAGCTGAAGTGCTCGTTTCAGCTGTACGCTTGATCTTGTCTGGTGGTGTGTACATTCCACCAGAGTTGCTCTCGGCGGCGATGAGTCCGCCTGAGCGTACGCGCCGTACTCGAGAACGTAACACTTCGTCGGATAACTCGCAATTAACACCTCGTCAGCAAGAAGTGCTCTATTTGATCACCAAAGGCGCATCCAACCAAGAAATCAGTGACTCTGTCGGTGCCACGATTGGCACTGTTAAAAGTCATGTGGTCGGCATTTTACGAGCTTTGGGTGTCCATTCACGCACTCAAGCGATCAGCATGGTGCACGACAATCCTGAACTGTTGGGACAATACAAACCCAATCAATCGTAATGTGTGATTAGCAGCCGTGGCGCACTCACTGCTCAATTGGTTCCTTAGCGCACAAGACCGCGTGTTGTATCGACAACACGCGGCTTTGATTGTTAGCTGTTTTCCACTCCTCATCACCTCGAATTTCCTGCTGTACATCGTTTTTACACTGATGTTTACCGCTGCCATCCCTTGGTTTTGGCACACCGGTTTTGGATTGTTCTTATTGCTGCTGTCCATTGCGGCCGCCCTTCTCGTCGAGCCTATTAATAAAAAAATGCAACGCTCACCGGAAGTTTGCGTCAGCTGGGTATTGGCGATGGGGCTACCAATCACCATTTGGTGGAGTGTCTATTTCACGGTTTTACTTCAATACACCAACAATGCAACTTTTTTGCAGCAATTCGCCATGGTGCTGTGCACTTTTGTGTTTATTGCCATTGCAACCGTCGGGCGTTTTTCACGCACGATTATTTTCTTTTTAACCGCCACAATCATTTACGTCATTCCACTTTTACTTTATTCGGAATTAGAAGGCAGTAAAATCGTGGCCATAGAGCTCTTGCTTTCAGCATTAGCTGCCCTTTTCTTTTTGCGCACGTTAAACGAACAAATTGCTCAATTATTTCGCGTGGAGGACAAAAACAACGAACTGCTCGATGCCTTACAACAAAAAAACATCGCACTGGAACAAGCCAATGTTTCGCAATCACGCTACTTATCAGCGGCCAGTCATGACTTACGCCAGCCTTTGCACGCTTTAGCATTGCTCACCAATGATGTACAACGCAAAAATAGCGTACCGGAAATAGGCAATACACTCAAAAAAATGGAGCTGGCGATTGACTCATTGAGCCAATCGTTTAATGCGATGCTCAATCTGTCTCGGCTTGACGCGGGCGTGGTTAAGCCGCAGTTCAAACGTTTTCCGATTCAACGCCTGTTACAAAGGCTCGCAATCGAATACGCCGATATCGCAGAAGAAAAAGGTTTGAGTTTGACGATTCGGCCTTCTAAAGTTTGGACATTATCCGATGAAGACATGCTCTACAGCATCTTGAGTAATTTTCTATCCAATGCACTGCGCTACACTCAAAAAGGCGGCGTACTCATCGGGACACGTGACTCAGGCAAAGATCATTTTAAAATCGTTGTTTATGACACCGGCTCCGGCGTACCGTCCGAAAAAGCGCAGCAAATTTTTCAAGAGTATTCACGACTTGAAGAAGCAGAGCAGCGCGTTAAAGGTGGCGTGGGTTTGGGTTTGGCTATTTCAGAACGCATGGCACGCTTACTGGGCGCAAAACTGTGGGTCAAATCAGCGGTGGGACAAGGCAGTGTGTTTGGACTCATCTTGACACAAACTCAACCCACGGAAGAGCAAATCGAGCAAGCAGAACCTTTGCACGATATATTGGCAAATCAGCGTGTGGCGATTTTCGATGACGATGAAATTGCGCTCGAAAGTTTAAGTGACTTGCTCAGCAGCTGGGGCATGGATGTCTCCATCGTACTGTCATCGGCGATGTATGCTGAATTGATCCAAGAAGAAGGTCCGTTTGACTTCGTGATTTCGGACTATCACTTGGGTTTAATGAACGAGACCGGCTTAGATATCTTACGCAATGCCCGATACCTCACACCCGAAAATCCTCCCGCATGTTTACTGCTCACGGGCGATACGCGCACTGACTTGGCGCATGAAGCACAGGCTGCAGGTGTTCACTTGTGGTACAAACCGATTCGCCCCGTACGTCTGCGCGCTTATCTCAATGGATTAGCCCAGCCAATTCACACACAGCCCTGAGTCCTCCTATATAATACGAGCGTTTCCCAAATTCGCTCAAAAAAGGATTATCCATGTGTGGTATCGTCGCAGCAGTAGGTTCGCATAACATCATCCCCCTCTTAATTGACGGCTTAAACAAGCTTGAATATCGTGGTTATGACTCAACCGGTATTGGCTATTTAACCGCCGAACACACAATCCAATGCGAGCGTTCATTAGAGCGGGTCGCTCAACTCGCAGCACAAATCGATACCAAACAGATCACCGCCCAACTCGGCATCGCCCACACCCGATGGGCCACACATGGTGCACCGGCTTTGCGCAATGCACATCCAATGACCAGTGACAGTAATGGTGTGAGTCTGTGTTTGGTGCATAACGGCATTATTGAAAACTTTGAAGAAATTAAAGCAGAATTGACCGCCGCAGGTTATACGTTCACCTCGGACACCGACACCGAAGTCATGACGCATCTGATTCACCAATATTGCGTTGAAGGCATGGATTTGTACGAAGCCGTATTTCAAGCGACCAAGCGCCTGCGCGGTTTATACGCCATCGCGGTCATGCGCGCGGACGAACCCCATCGAATCATCGGTGCGCGTCAAGGTGCGCCTTTGCTGATCGGTGTCGGCGAACAAGGCAACTACTTGGCTTCTGATACTTCAGCGTTGTTATCCGAAACCCGCCAAGTGGTTTACCTCGAAGAAGGTGACGTGGTCGAAATCACCTTGACCGGCCATCGCATCCGCACCGTTCAAGGCGAATTTGTCACACGTGAAATCCACGAGTCGCATCTGTCCGCCGATGCGGTGAGCCTCGGACTCTTTTCACACTACATGCAAAAAGAAACGTTTGAGCAACCTGAAGTCGTCGCCAACACACTCGAAATGGTCAGTGGTGCTCAATCAATCAGCCCCAATCTATTCGGTGCAGGTGCAGACACCATTTTTGCCAACACGCAAAACATCCTCATCCTCGCTTGCGGTACCAGCTATCACTCTGCGATGGTTGCCCGTTATTGGATCGAAGAGTTGGCCGGCATTCCGGTCAATGTCGAAATCGCCTCTGAATACCGTTACCGCACCAGCGTCGCATTACGCAACACGCTGATCATCACGATTTCTCAATCCGGCGAAACCGCAGACACCATCGCGGCCTTGCAGCACGCCAAAACCAATCACAATGGCTTACACGCCGCAACCTTAGCCATTTGTAACGTCCCCGAGTCTGCATTGATTCGCCAAAGCCAGTTGCGCTTCCTGACGCGCGCCGGCCCCGAAATTGGTGTTGCATCGACCAAAGCGTTCACCACCCAACTCTCGTCTTTATTCGTTTTAACGCTGGTTTTGGCGAAAGTGCATGGCCGTTTATCTAACTCTGACGAAAACAGCTATTTGCAGCAATTGCGTCACTTGCCCGCAGCGATGCAGCAAGTATTATCACTTGAACCGCAGATTATCAAATGGGCGCAAGCCTTTGTCGACAAGCAACATGCGTTGTTCTTAGGTCGCGGTATTCACTGGCCGATTGCCATGGAAGGTGCGCTCAAGCTCAAAGAAATCACCTATATTCATGCGGAAAGCTATGCAGCGGGCGAACTCAAACACGGTCCTCTAGCCTTGGTGGATGAAAACATGCCGGTCATTGCCATCGCGCCGAATGACGCCTTGATCGAAAAGCTCAAATCGAACCTACAAGAAGTCCGTGCACGTGCGGGCGAGTTGTATATTTTCGCTGATCAAGACACCTTCATCGAGTCGGCCGAAGGCGTACATGTCATCAATCTACCCGACCATGCAGGCTTGCTCTCGCCTATTTTGCACACGCTGCCGCTACAGCTCTTGGCCTATCACACCGCTGTTGCACGCGGTACGGATGTGGACAAACCCCGCAACTTAGCCAAATCTGTCACCGTCGAATAAGGATCCGCATCGACCCGAACAACGCCGCTCATTTTTTAATCAGCGGCGTTTGTTTTTCTATACAATTTCTAAAAACTCACCTAATATAAACGCCTGAATATCATCACCCATCGGAGTCACCATGCAACTCATCATCGGCAATAAAAACTATTCGTCATGGTCACTTCGCTCGTGGTGGCTGCTCAAATCACTTGGCGTGCCGTTCAACGAAGTCATCATACCGCTCGGGCAACCCGAAACCCGCGCCGCTCTATTGCAATACAGTCCTTCGGGTAAAGTCCCTGCAATTGTGAATGAAGAAGTCGTGTTATGGGATTCTCTAGCGATTACCGAATACTTCAACGAAAGTTATCTGGGCGTTTGGCCGGTTGATCACGTCATGCGTGCTTATGCACGTGCGGTGTCTGCAGAAATGCACAGCGGTTTCACAGCACTTCGGAACGAAATGCCGATGAACATCAATGTGCGCACCAAAATCGAACCTTCAGCCGCTTGTACTGCTGACATCGCTCGTATTTGCGAGATTTGGCGCGACTGCCGGATCAATTATGGTCATTTGGGTCCATGGTTATTTGGCAAATGGAGCGCTGCCGATGCATTTTTTGCGCCCGTAGTCATGCGTTTTAATTCTTATGGTGTTGAACTGGATGAAACTTGCTTCGCCTATTTGCATACGGTTTGGTTTGATCCCTATATCCGTGAGTGGGTGACAGCTGCTTCGCAAGAGACTTGGGGTTATCCTTCAACAGATGCGATTGCACAAGCCGCCGCGCAGGCAATTTAAAATGTCACTTCCTAAAAGGGGCAGCCGCCGAATTGTTGTTAATGGTGTTGCATACCGTTACATCATTCGCTCAAACCCCACTTATTGCCAAGGCAATGCTTGGTCTAACCTTACGTTTGCGGTGGAGTTAGAAACAGGTGCTCAAACTGTTTTGTTGGTGGATACAGGATACTATCGCCCAGACAATTGGCTCAACAAAGAAGGTGGGTCGTCAAACCTGCAAACGTGACTGCTGCTATTATCAAGGCATTGATTGATGGCTGGAAACCCGACGTACCAAGCTCAGCTCATTTGCTACACTTACCAGACTTACTCGATACGGCCATCTAGACCCAAATAAACCACTAAAGCCGCTATAATAGCGGCTTCGGTTTTTTATATTTACGGAACTCATCATGACTTTAAAATGCGGCATCGTCGGCCTTCCCAATGTCGGTAAATCAACTCTTTTCAATGCACTGACCAAAGCAGGCATTGCCGCGGAAAACTATCCATTTTGCACCATTGAGCCGAATGTCGGTATGGTTGAAGTACCCGATCCGCGCATGCAAGCCTTGGCCGATATCGTCAATCCACAACGCATGCAATATGCCACCGTCGAGTTCGTCGACATCGCAGGTTTGGTTGCTGGTGCTTCCAAAGGTGAGGGTTTAGGCAATCAGTTTCTCGCGAACATCCGTGAAACCGACGCCATCGCGCATGTCGTGCGTTGCTTTGATGACGACAATGTGATTCACGTCGCGGGTAAGATCGACCCGATCAATGATATCGAGGTCATCAATACCGAACTCGCGCTGGCCGACTTGGCAACAGCTGAAAAAGCCCTGCAACGTCATCAAAAAACGGCACGTTCGGGTGATAAAGATGCGATTAAGTTGGTTGCTGTATTGGAAAAAATCATCCCCATTCTAAACGAAGCCAAAGCCATTCGCAGTGCGGGCTTAGATACAGACGAGCTCGCAGCCATCAAACAATACTGCTTCATCACCGCCAAACCGACTATGTATGTGGCCAACGTATTGGAAAGCGGATTTGAAAACAACCCGCATTTAGATGCCGTTCGCGCCTACGCCGAAAAAGAAAAATCACCGGTGGTCGCAGTATGTGCAGCCATTGAAGCAGAAATCGGCGGTTTGGATGACGACGAAAAAGAAATGTTTCTCGCCGATATGGGCATGACCGAACCGGGCTTGAGCCGCGTAATTCGCTCAGGCTACAGCTTGCTTGGACTTCAAACCTACTTCACTGCCGGTGTGAAAGAAGTTCGCGCATGGACAATTCATGTTGGCGACAGCGCACCGCAAGCAGCCGGCGTGATTCATGGTGATTTTGAACGCGGCTTTATTCGCGCCCAAACGATTGCATTTGACGACTTCATCACTTACAAAGGTGAAACCGGTGCAAAAGAAGCCGGCAAAATGCGTGCAGAAGGCAAAGAATACATCGTGAAAGATGGCGATGTCTTAAACTTCTTATTTAATGTCTAATTGTATTTAAAAGCCGTTAAAAAGTCGCTTATATCAAACGACTTTTTAGGGCGGCTCTATAAATAGCCCTCATATCCCAGCAATCTTGTAAACTTATGTCATTCCCACAAACATGAGCGAATCAACATGCAACTGAGTTTTTTAGACAGCACCGAAAGTCGATTGATAAAAAAGCCCGTAAAAGTTGCGCTGGTCGTCCCGTCACCCATCGTGTATTGCTTTTAAAGTGCTTATTCTCAAGAAGCGCTACGCCTTATCCGACGATGTGGTCGAATACCAAATCCGCAACCGACTCAGCTTCATGCGTTTTCTCGGACTGATCTTGGTCAGTGTGACCTGTACTGATAATAGTAGACAATTGTCCATCAAGAATTCTGAGGATTTAAAAGCTCAAATTGTTTAAAGAATTGAGCGGGTGAGACATACCCCAAACGCGTATGTCGACGGATTCGGCTGTAAAGGGTTTCACTGTATTCAACGATTTCGTCACGAGCCTGCTTTCTGGTTTGATCACGTTTATGATGTGTCAATTCATTTTTAATGACTACCCCAGAAACTTTTCATCGGTGCATTGTCATAACAGTTGCATTTACGGCTCATTGAAGCCACCAGTTCAGCGCTCGATTGGCTTGATGCGGGCGAAGTTCAACATTGGTTTGATGAATCTGACCTACAATTTGAAGCGGGTTGAGACCTTGATTCGATTGAAGATGTTTGAGTTCAGCAGGATCAGTCCGCCTGTGGTGCGCTGAAGGCTGGATTGACGCGATAAAACACCTTAAATACGGCTGTTTTTGCTTTTTTAGGCTCGATTTCTGTTCTTTAAGAAATTTGGGCGTGAATTGGCAGTTTTGAAATGATTTATAGAGCTGCCCGTTTTAATGTGTTAATTAAAAATGACAAAAATACCATTTATATTTGAAATTTTTGATTGTAAATTGAACATTTAAAAATTAAACCCGTTGAAGATATATTTAATTATCATAAAATCAATTGAATTTTAAGAGTGCTACTGCCAAACCATCCAATCTTTTCATCAAAAATATTAACTTGCAATAAAAAATCGGCTCCCGAAAGAGCCGATTTTTTATTGATAACGATTAGGTCAGTTAAGCCAAACGCCCATGGCACTGTTTGTATTTTTTACCCGATCCACACGGGCATGGATCGTTACGCCCAACGCGCGGCACATCGGACTCCAACTCACCAAATGCTTGCGCCAAGAATTGCTGTTGAATCGCTTCTGACTCTCGCTCATCAACCGCGGCAGAGCTCATGTCATCATGCTGAAAACTCATGCGTGACAACTTGGCCTCTTCATTATCCAAAATATGTTGCTGGGCTTCTTCAACCTGCTCTTGCGCCTGCACTTGCACACTCATCAAAACCCCAGAAACGCTCGACTTGATGCGATCCAGCATAATAGCGAATAAATCAAAGGCCTCGCGCTTGTACTCTTGCTTCGGATTTTTTTGCCCGTAGCTGCGCAAATGAATACCTTGACGCAAGTGATCCAATGCACCCAAATGATCGCGCCACTGATGGTCCATCGTTTGCAACATCAATACTCGTTCAAAATTGTTGAACGCTTCTTCGCCTACAGCGTCGATTTTCGCTTGATAAGTCTCGGCCGCGATTTTTTGAATATAAGTGGTCAAATCCTCGGCACTGGCCGTTTTATGCTCTTTCATCCATGCAACAACTGGGACATCCAACGCCCACTCTGATTTGAGATACAGCTCCAAGCCATCCAAATCCCACTGCTCTTCCGCACTGTGTTCTGGAATATGCAACGCAACGGTTTCCGCCAACACATCATCACGCATACCAGCAACGGTTTCAGAAACATGACCAGCTTCGAGCAAATCGTTGCGCTGTGCGTAAATCACGCGGCGTTGATCATTGGCAACGTCATCGTATTCGAGCAATTGCTTGCGTGTATCAAAGTTACGGCCTTCGACCTTGCGTTGCGCCGACTCGATCGAACGCGACACCATACCGGACTCAATCGCTTCACCTTGCGGAATCTTTAACCGATCCATCATGTTTTTCAAACGCTCACCGGCAAAAATACGCAGCAACGAATCGTCCATTGACAGATAAAAACGCGATGAACCGGGGTCACCTTGACGACCCGCACGACCGCGCAGCTGATTGTCGATGCGGCGTGATTCGTGACGCTCGGTACCAACGATGTGTAAACCGCCGGCGGCCAAAACCTGCTCGTGCAAACTTGGCCATTCATCTTTGAGTTTTTGGATCGCTTGCGCTTTCTGTGCGTCGTCTAAATCTTCACGCAAATTAATAAAGGACGATTGAATTTCGACATTACCACCGAGCACAATATCCGTACCGCGACCAGCCATATTGGTTGCAATCGTGACCATACCGGGACGACCGGCTTGTGCCACGATGTTCGCTTCGCGTTCGTGCTGTTTGGCATTCAATAAACTGTGCTCAATGCCTTGGCGCTTGAGTAAATCCGATAACAATTCCGACATTTCGATCGAAGCGGTACCGACTAAAACCGGCTGGCCGCGCTCAACACAATCTTTAATGTCATCAATGACCGCTTGGTGTTTTTCTTCCGCGGAACGATAGATCAAATCTTGTTTATCAATACGGGCGATCTTGCGATGGGTTGGGATTACCACGGTTTCCAAACCGTAAATTTGCTGAAACTCATACGCTTCGGTATCCGCCGTACCGGTCATACCGGCGAGCTTTTCGTACATACGGAAATAGTTTTGGAACGTGATTGACGCAAGTGTGACTGACTCGGATTGAATCTCGACCCCTTCTTTTGCCTCGACCGCTTGGTGCAAGCCTTCCGACCAGCGACGACCACTCATCAAGCGACCGGTAAACTCATCGACAATCACCACTTCGCCGTCTTGCACGACGTATTCTTTGTCTTTGGTATAGAGATAATACGCGCGCATGGCAGCGAACAAATAATGCACCAACGTGATGTGTTGTGCATCATACAAATTTGCGCCTTCGGCCAACAAACCCATTTGCGTCAAAATGCCTTCTACTCTTTCGTGACCGGCTTCAGATAAGTGAATTTGACGCGATTTTTCGTCGATATAATAATCGCCTTCCGGCTCGGGCTCATCGACCTTAGGCTCGCTCAACTGTGGGGTCAACATCGCGGGGACTTGATTGAGCTGGAGATACAGTTGCGTATTGTCATCAGCCGTACCCGAAATAATCAATGGCGTGCGCGCTTCGTCAATCAAAATCGAGTCGACCTCGTCGACAATCGCGTAATGCAACGGGCGTTGCACGCGCTCTTCAACCTGATAAACCAAGTTATCACGCAGGTAATCGAAACCAAATTCGTTGTTGGTACCGTAAGTGATGT
The DNA here is from genome assembly GCA_044357705.1 of Formosimonas sp. Lineage (GTDB taxonomy): Bacteria > Pseudomonadota > Gammaproteobacteria > Burkholderiales > Burkholderiaceae > Hydromonas. Next base: position 11,667 of record JBIKPB010000001.1, read on the forward strand.
CGGCTTGGTAAGCGGCAATTTTATCCGCGCGCTCCATTTGCGACAAATTGATACCGACCGACAAGCCAAGGAAGTGATACAAGCGTCCCATCCACTCTGCATCGCGACGCGCCAAGTAATCATTGACCGTGACGACGTGAACGCCTTTGCCAGTAATCGCGTTGAGGTAAACGGCAAGCGTGCCCATCAAGGTTTTACCTTCACCGGTACGCATCTCAGCGATTTTACCTTCGTGCAATACCATACCGCCGATCATTTGAACATCGAAGTGGCGCATTCCCAAGATACGCTTCGACGCTTCGCGCACAACTGAAAACGCCTCGACTTGCAACTCGTTCAACGAAGTGCCGGTTTGATACTTTTCTTTAAACTCAAGCGTCTTACCGCGTAACTCGTCATCACTTAACACGGCGAATTTTTCCTCAAACGAGCCGATTTGCTTGACGGTCTTGCGATAATCTTTGAGCAAACGCTCATTACGCGAACCAAAAATTTTCTGAAAAAATCCGCTTGCCATAATGGTATTATCCTAATATTAATCAACGTTGCCCACGCAAACCCACGCGCGCAAAAACGTTCCATTTTATCACGCCCCGCTGCCTATGGGCATAAAACCTGCTGCATATCCACCATGTCGAAAAGCCCACCGCCCCAACTCAAGCCGAAAGGTTTATGGTTAATCCAAGACACTTGGCAAGCCAGCCCGCATTTGGCCGATAATATGCCACGCCTTGCGGTCAATGCCCGCCTGAACATCGCACTCAAAGCCTTAATGCCCGACACGCTCAGAACCGGCTGGAGCGCGTACTTGAGTGAGCGCACACTCACCCTTAAAGTTCCGCACAATGCATTGGCAATGAAAATCAAACAAATCGCACCGATGCTGGTTGATGGGCTCAAAATGACCGGCTGGAACATTCACCATCTCGAGGTCAAAGTCAGCCATTTCAACCATCCGGTTTGGCTGACGACGAAAAAAAAGACCACTCCGACCTTCACGGCAAGGGTTTTATCGTCTACCAGCAGCACGCATATTCACAACACGATGACACATTTACCCGAAGACTCGCCACTGCGCATCGCTCTAGCAAAAATAATTGCCGAACATCAAAGTTAACAACAAATAAAAAACCCACGATTATGTGGGTTTTTTATTAAATTCAATTAAAGGCTCATAATTATGCACCGATTTTGCGAATCTGCATCGTATCCGAGCCACCGATCTGACCCATATTCGAACCAGACGTGACTACGATCAAGTCACCCATTTTAATCGCGCCCGATTTCATCAACAAAGACTCAATAATCGCACTCATGTTTTCACGTGTCAAAGTGATGTCTGGCATCGGCACAACATTGATTTCACGATACAAACTCAATCGACGCAGTGTTTGAATGTTACGGCTGATCGCATAAATCGGAACACCGCAATTGAAACGCGACATCCACAGCGCCGTCGAACCCGATTCGGTCAAGACCACAATCGCATTGGCATTGAAGTGATACGCGGTAAAAATCGCCGCCATCGCCACAGACTGGTCGATGCGACCAAAGGTTTTGTTCATCATTTGCTCATCCAGAGTGACTGGATTGAACAATGCTGCCTCTTCACAAACTTGCGCCATCATCCGCACCGCTTCGACCGGAAATGCGCCTGATGCGGTCTCCGCCGAGAGCATCACCGCATCGGTACCATCCAGCACCGCATTGGCGACGTCCGACACCTCTGCACGCGTCGGCACGTGGCTTGTGATCATCGACTCCATCATTTGCGTGGCAGTGATCGACAATTTATTTTTTTCGCGCGCCAAACGAATCATGCGTTTTTGCAATGCCGGCACTTTCGCATCGCCGACTTCAACCGCTAAATCGCCACGCGCAACCATGATGCCGTCGGATGCGTCGAGGATTTCTTCGAGGTTAGGAATCGCTTCAGCGCGCTCGATTTTGGCGATCAACATTGCATTGGTGCCACCGGCGTTGCGCATCAATTCACGCGCCATGTACATATCGGCCGCACTTTTTGGAAACGAAATCGCCAAGTAATCGGCTTGGAACTGCGCTGCAGTAATCAAATCGGCCATGTCTTTAGTCGTCAACGCCGCTGCCGATAAACCGCCACCGAGCTTATTAATACCCTTACGGTTCGACAACACGCCTCCTTGCTCGACGATACAACGCAGACTCGTTTCGGTTTTATTCAGCACACGCATGCGGATTTTGCCATCGTCAAGCAATAAAATATCACCAGCAACTACATCTTTAACCAATGCCGGATAATCCAAACCAACACGCAATTCGTTGCCCGGTGTTGCAGCATCGGTATCAAACGTGAATTCAGAACCGTTCGGCAGTAAAACGCTTTTGTTTTCAAACATCGCGATGCGGATTTTCGGACCTTGCAAATCCGCCAATACGCCAATATGGACACCTAAATCGAGGGCAATTCGGCGCACCGACTCCACGCGATCAATGTGATCTTGCGCGGTACCGTGCGAAAAATTGATGCGCACAACATTCACACCCGCTTGAATCATGTCACGCAACGTATTTTCATCCGATGATGCGGGGCCTAAAGTGGCAACGATTTTAGTGTCTCTCATAACTCTCTTCTCTATTTAGTTTTATTCGGCGCGCCGGTTTTGAGTCCAACTGGCGGTGCGTTAGGATGCACTTTTTCCATCTGAAAATCAAGTGACTTTGTTAAAAAATTACCTAACCAAACATCTTTTTTGTTGTTTTATTACAGATTTTACTTGTGCAATCCAACCGCGTCGCTGAGCGCAAGCCCATATATAATGACAGCATTCTCAAGAGCAACGACCTTCTATGCCGACATTCAATCAAGCCGTACTTCAAGCCGAACAAACTTTACTTCAAGCCGATTTATTTTACGGTCATGGCATGCTCAACGCCTATGACGAAGCGGTTTATGCGGCGCAATTTTGCTTGCCGACCGATGACGAAATCAGTTGGCAGGCCGACTATCCCGTCGCCGCACAAAAGCACTTGGATGAACTGATTTTTGAGCGTTGCGCCACACACAAACCGATGGCGTATTTGACCCACGAAGCATTTTTGCATGGCTTTCAATTCTATGTTGATGAGCGTGTCATCGTACCGCGCAGCTTTATTGCCGAATTGATTTTGGACGAATTTGCGCCGTGGGTTTACGCGGAGCGTGTAACTGACATTTTGGAGTTGTGCACCGGCTCCGGCTGCTTGGCGATGATGGCCGCCCATATTTTTACCCAGGCGAGTGTCGATGCAGTAGATATTGACCCCGATGCTTTAGCCGTCGCGCACATCAATGACGAACGCTATGGCGAGCGGTACGAAACGCGCGGACGCATCAATTGGATCGAAAGTGACTTGTACGCCAATGTCAAGCCCGACAAACAGTACGACATCATTTTCAGCAACCCGCCTTATGTCAATAGCACCAGCATGGATCAACTGCCCGCCGAATATTTAGCCGAACCGCAAATCGCTTTGGCTGGTGGCGATGATGGCATGGATTTGGTACGCTTAATCGTGCAAGGTGCTGCACATCGCTTGAAACCAAAAGGCATCTTGGTGGTAGAGATCGGCAACGAATACGAATACGCAGTCAAAGCATTTAAAAAATTACCATTGGTTTGGCTGGATACCAGCGGTTCTGAAAATGCAGTATTTTTATTGACGCATGATGATTTGATCGCGCATTATTGAATGCTCTGATAAAATAAAAAACCGATGCACAGATTCAGTGCATCGGTTTTTTATTGTACTTGATTTTATTTTTTACTCGGCTTACTGATCGAAATACTGAGCTGCTTCAGTTTGCGATACAAATGCGTGCGCTCCAAACCGGTTTTTTCAGCGACACGCGTAATGTTCGCGGACTCTTGCTGCAAATGATATTCAAAATAAATTCGCTCAAACTCATCACGTGCATCGCGCAACGACAACTCCAAATCAAGTTGTGACAAGTCTTGTGCAAAACTCGACAACGTTCTCGTTTCGCTAACCGCAGCCTCAATCACCTGTACGCTTCCCTTAACGGTAACCGGTGCAGTTTCAACGGGTGCATCGACTTTAGTCGCGCTCGGCATGCTCATGCGATTGACGACATCCTTGATGTTGGGTGGTGCCGACTTAAGTAAACCGTGTTTGACGGTGTGAAGTAATTTTTGCAAGGTGATCGGTTTTTCAAGAAAATCCAATGCGCCGATACGGGTCGCTTCTACTGCGGTATCGATACTCGCATGACCGCTCATCATGACCACTGGCATGGTCAATTGACCGTTCAACGCCCACTCTTTAAGTAGTGTCACACCATCGGTATCAGGCATCCAGATGTCCAGCAGCACTAAATCGGGACGCCCATTGTTGCGCGCATTACGCGCCTGTTCGGCATTTTCGGCAAGCATCACGACATGACCTTCGTCGTATAAAATTTCTGAGAGCAATTCGCGAATGCCCATTTCGTCATCAACGACCAGAATATTTGCCATAGTGTCCCACCTGTATTGTTAGAGCAAACCCTGTGCGCTCGCGGTATTGTTTTGTGCAACGTTTAAAAACAGTATATCAATTTGCGCACCTAAAATCTCGCTTTGTGCCGTGTTTTCTGTATCGGGTACAAAATAATTTTTGACACTGATTTTACCATGATGCGCGTCGATGATTTTTTTGACGACAGGTAAGCCCAATCCCGTACCGCTATTTTTACTCGTATTATAGGGCTCAAACATGCGCGCCAAAACTTTCGGCGCAAAACCCGTACCATTGTCTTTGAGCGTAAAGTTCACCGCTTGCGACGGAATCAAACCATCACTGTGCAAGTTGCACAACTGCGTTTGCAATGTAATGATCGGTAAAAATCCTTCGGGTGCCGCTTCGAGCGCATTTTTAATCAGGTTATGCAGCACTTGGCGTAACTGCTGTGCGTCGGCCAAAATATTCGGAATCTGCCGATCGAACTGCGTAACGATATTGTATTTTGAGCCTTGACCACTTTCGTACAACACCAAAACCTCATCAATCAAGGCGTTTAAATTCACCGGTGCAAAGGCCACTTCGGGCGCGCGCGCATAGTCGCGAAACTCGTTAACCATATTCTGCAACGCTTGCACTTGATTGACAATCGTACGTGTGCTGCGCTCCAATAAACTCTGATCGTTTTCATCAAGCTTATCAAACAATTTCATGTTTAAACGCTCCGCTGAGAGTTGAATCGGCGTCAGCGGATTTTTGATTTCGTGCGCCAAGCGACGTGCCACTTCGCCCCACGCTAAAGTGCGCTGCGCTGAAATAATCGTCGAAATATCATCGCATACCAAAACATAACTGTCATGCCCATCTTCGGCGATAAACCGCGTGCCTTGAATCGACACGGTCAAGTCATCGGTGTGTTCGGCTGCATTGAACGTGATGTTTTGCTGAATGCGCCACGGCTGTGCACTTGGGCGGGATATCGCATCATAAATCGACTCATACAATGTAGCGAACGGCTCGATGTCGCGCATGTGTTGCCCAATACACGGCGCGAGATTGGTCTGAAACATGCGATTGGCATAGGCGTTGTACGACTCCAACGTCAAATCGTGATCAAATACCAAAACACCCGCTGAAAGATTTTGCAAAATTGCTTCCGAATATGCCTTGGCCGCCTCGAGCTCTTTTTGATTGGCGTGCAATGATGCTTGCGTGACATTCAATTGCTGCGCCATGTCACCGAAGGAATCAACCAATTGAATCAATTCGTCGGAGCCTTTGACGCGTTGCGGCACCAATGCGTAATGACCTGTCGCAACCATACGCGTTGCTTCAGCCAACCATAAAATCGGCTGAATCATTCGATTAGCGATTAAAAACGCTGCAGCTAAAGCGGCGAGCGACGTGACCAATAACACAATCGCCAGCGTGACACGATAAAGATTTTTAAGACTCACACGGGAGGATTCGGTTGCCTGATAATCGCGCAAACCAGTTTGAATCGCGCCGACTTTTTGTGTAAAGTCGGCCGGCATCAAACGCAACGCGTATACATAAGCCACATCATTCAAGCCACCAATGGATTTAACAGCATGAATTTTGGGCGTTGCCATCGCATTGATCACACTGGGGCTTTCACTATCGTCCAGCGCATCGGACTCGTCCTCAACCATACTCCAGCCTTGGGTTGCATCGTGCAACACTTCCGGAGTAAACAAGGGTAAATCGTGCACCATTGCGTCGAGATTGTATTGCCACAAGACTTTACCGGTCGAATCAAGTGCAGCGATGGTTTGCCAATGGTAATCATTGAGCCATATCTGAGCTTCTCGCTCAGTTACGTTGGCGAATATTTTAGGATCGCGCTCGGTCAAACGTGCCAATTGATCGGTGGTTTGCTCATTAGCGCGCGCCAAACCCTCACGGCCGAATGTGATGCCCGCTTGCAAAGCATCGTCTAATTTGAGATTGAACCACGAGTCAATCGTACGGGAAACGAAGGTGGTCGACACACCAAACAGCAATACGCTGGGCACAATGCCCAGCAACGCAAAAGACAGCGCAAAGCGCGTGAGCAGTCGTGTGCCAAATACGCGTTTGCGAAAGCGTTGCAGCAACCAATACGCCAACACAACCAGCAAACCGATCATCACGACAATCACGGCTGCATTGAGGATCAATAAGGTGCTGTATTGGCTTTCAAACCCCGTGCTACTGCGAGTGGCCAAGGCAAGCCCGACCAACAGAGCCGCACCCAAAACCATCATGCCGATCAGGAGTGCTTTGAGGTATCTATTCATGATTTAAATACAAACTTGATTGCAGCGTGGAGATTGAGCCAGCAGAAAAACACGCTCATGTAAAGAGACTTGGATAAACACGAATTCATACAGATTTCGCAACGTCCCGAAATATTTTAGCGTGGCGTAAAATTAAAGCGATACCACCCAGAAGCCAAACCCCAACCCTGCTGAGTGAGGGAATTAAGTTGGTAAGTTTGTGGCAATTTAGCAGTATTGAGTGTCATCCGAATACCCGCCACATATTGATCCCCTGCCGTATATTGTGAGCTGCCTAAAACACGCCACTGGCTTGGGCGGGATGCAAACAAGATCGATTCGCTCAAGCTGTTAAAGCGATACTGATCTGCACCGACCGCCACGCGATATTGCTGGGTCAGGCTGTTGTAGGAAATGCGGTGTTCGCGACGCGCTGAAATAATGTCTTCATCTGCCCAATACCAACGCGGACGTGCCAATTCAAAATCAACCGTAAAGAAAATCGGCGTGCCGTGATTGACCGCGTCTTGCAATTGATTGGGTAAACTAAAACGAAAGTCGGCATTGACCGCATAAGCACCATCACTCAAACGCGTCATAGCGGCATATTGAGTTGAGATTGCAGCATGCGCTGGAGGCGTGAACAAAATACCGAACAAAACCACGAATGCGAAAACCACGCACCTCGTGATTTGCGTGAATTGAAGCCATCGGATTTTCAACATGTACGTCATTATTTAAGCAGTCTTGATCAATGCAGCGTAAAAGAATCCATCGTGATTGTGAGTCGCATCCACGCGCGGCAATAATTGCGATACTGGTAAATCAACTCGTTTGGCGTTGGGTGTATGTTCCAAAAACGCTTGAATGATTGCCTCACCTTCGCTTGCAAAAATCGAGCATGTGCAATACACCAAGCGGCCATTCGCCGCCAAAACTTTCCACATTGTACGCAAGAGTTGCGCCTGTTGTCTCGCTAAACCATCCAAATCGTTGCGTGCACGCAACCAGCGAATATCCGGATGACGACGCACGATACCACTGGCCGAGCATGGCGCATCGAGCAAAATGCGATCAAACGGTACATCGTCCCACCATTGATGCACGTTGTTGGCATCACAGACGATGACTTCAGCATCCAGCTTAAGGCGCACTAGATTTTCGTCAATGCGGCGCGCACGGACTTCGTCTTTTTCCAACGCGGTCAGCTGTACATCGTAACGCTCTAAAATATGCCCCGTCTTGCCACCGGGTGCTGCGCATGCATCCAAAACCCTCAAACCAGCGCGCAAATCCAATAAATCCGCCGCGTGTTGTGCACCCGCATCTTGCACCGAAACACCACCCTCGGCAAAAACCGGTAATTGGTTGACATGGCACGGATTTTCTAACAAAACCGCTTGCGCACTCAAATCTGGCATCGCGCGCGCCGGCATGTTCTGTTCGGCGAGTAATTTCAGATAATCATCCGTTGAATATTGACGCGCATTGACGCGCAAAGTCATCGGAGGATGGCTGTTGCCGACGGTTAAAATATTTTGCCAATCACTCGGATATGCTGCGCGCACATCTTCGATCCACCACAACGGGTAATTATATGCCGCTTCCAAATCGGTCTCGGCCAACTGCTCCCACTCGGTGCGCTCGCGTAAAAACCGGCGCAAAATCGCGTTGACCAAACCTTTGGCATGCGGTTTGAAATTTTCTGCGGCCGCTACTGTTTGATCAACCAGCACAAACTCGCTGGCTGACTGCTGACGCAATTGTGTTAAAGCCACCGACAACAATGCCTGAACCCAAATCGTCGGTGCATTGGGAATAAAATACGTCAACCAAAAATGCGTGCACCCCCAATGACGCATGGTCTCAAACGACAAACGCTGCACATTCGCACGCGCGGCATCTTCCATCTCAATCGCCGCCAATGCGTGCTGCATCGAGTAGCCTTGGCGCACTGCCGTTATAACATGTGCCGCCATCGAAAGCTGATAAGCGAGCGACGTTGCAGGTAAGTTATAGACTTTGACATCGGCCAAGTCAATCCGCTCCACAGCAGCTGGGCGAGGCTTGTGCGGAGTTTGAGGTTTTTTACGTGAAATGTTGTGGCGGCGTTCAGTCATGGGCAATTTTCGAGTGGAAAGCAGTTGAGATCAATCACCGATCAATTCATTTTTAACCGGCTCAAATAATATTTTATATTTGAATATGGCTCAGGATACCAAATAAACGCAATTTTGGATAGCACGGTAGAATGTCACATCATTTTGACTCGTAATGGACTGACCATGCACATCCTTTTTATCGCCGATCCGCTCACCAGCTTTAAGATCACCAAAGAAACCACTTACGCCATGATGCGCGCCGCACAAGCCCGTGGTCACACGATTTGGGCCAGCTTGGCGCAAGAATTGTATTCAGATAATGGTGTCAAAACCGCCGCGCGACACATTCGACTGCTCGACGAGCCAAGTAATACCGCATGGTACGAAGTGGTCGAATCGACTGACAAGGCACTCAAGGGTTTTGATGCCGTCATCATGCGCAAAGACCCACCGTTCGATGTCAATTATGTCACAGACACCTGGTTACTCAACGCAGCAGTCCGTGAAGGAGCGGTGGTGTTCAATGCGCCCTCAGGCATTCGCGATCATTCGGAAAAAGTCTCGATCCTAGAGTTTCCGGAATTCACCGCACCGACCTTAATCAGCTCAGATAAAACCCGCTTGGCAGCATTTCATACACAGCACAAAGACGTGATCCTCAAGCCGCTGGACGGCATGGGCGGCTCTGGTGTTTTTCGCGTCAAGGAAGACGGGATGAATCTGGGCAGCGTGATTGAAGTACTCACGCACAATGGTGAACGACCGATTATGGCACAGCAATTTTTACCGGCAATTGCGCAAGGTGACAAACGGATTTTATTGATCGGCGGCCAAGTCGTGCCGTACGCTTTGGCGCGGATTCCACAAGGCAATGAAGTGCGCGGCAATATGGCAGTTGGTGGCAAAGCCGTCGCCCAACCATTGTCAGAGCGCGATTGGCAACTTGCCAACACCTTGGCGCCGATTCTGTGGTCGCGCGGTGTTTTGCTCACAGGTTTGGATGTGATCGGTGATTGCATTACCGAAATCAACGTGACCAGTCCGACCGGTTTTCAGGAAATTTTCAACCAAACCGGCTTTGATGTCGCGGGTTTATTTATTGAAACATTGGAGCATGTGTGTCAATGATGAAAAATAAGACCCTAATTTTTCCAGAGCATCTTCAACAGCAAAAAAAATGAACCCTAAAAAAACGAGCCTTTAAATCAAAGACTCGTTTTTTATTTTAAATTCCAAACTTATCGCGCAAACTGTAATACGCCGCACCCATCGCTGTAAACGGCACACGCATCAATCGACCGCCCGGAAACGGATAATGCGGCAATTGCGCAAACGCGTTGAAACGTTCGCGTTGCCCCATAATCGCTTCCGACAGAACCTTGCCTGCCAAATGCGTGTACGTGATGCCATGACCCGAGCAACCTTGCGAGTAAAAAATATTATTGTGCTCGCCCAATATCCCAACTTGCGGCAAACGCGACAAAGTCAGTAAGAAATTACCCGTCCATGCAAAATCAATCTTGACACCCTTGAGTTGAGGGAAGGTTTTTTCGAGTTTTGGACGAATGATCGCCTCGACATTCGCAGGATCACGCGCGCCGTAAATCACGCCACCACCAAACAACAAGCGGTTGTCACCCGTCAAACGATAGTAATCCAGTAAGTAATTGCAATCCTCAACGCAATAATCTTGCGGCAATAAGCTGCGCGCCATTTCTTGCGACAACGGTGCAGTGGTCACGACTTGACTGCCGCATGGCATTGACTTGGCAGATAACTCGGGCACGAGATTACCCAAATATGCATTGCCTGCGACAACTACGATGCGCGCCTTGACGCTGCCATTGGCAGTACGCACAATCGGATTCATGCCACGTTCAATTTGCGTCACCGGCGATTGTTCATAGATCACACCACCGAGCGATTCAAACCCAGCAGCTTCGCCTAAAGCCAGATTGAGCGAGTGAAAATGTCCACCCGAATGATCAATCGAACCACCGATGTAGATATCCGTGCCAACGATTTCTGACATTTGTTTTTTATCAAGCAATTCAACTTGATCGTGACCATAGCGCGCCCAAAGTTTTTGCTGGTGCTCCAGATGCCCCATTTGCTTAGTGGTAAATGCGGCAAATACGCCACCGTCTTTTAAATCACATTTAATGTTGTATTGAGCAATGCGTTCACGAATGATGCGGTTGCCTTCAAATGCCATTTGACCGAGCACTTTAGCCCCATCCATACCGACTTGCTTTTCGATGCTGTCAATGTCGCGGCTGTAGCTGTTGACGATTTGTCCGCCATTGCGTCCGGATGCGCCAAAGCCGATTTTTGCGGCTTCGACAATCGTCACTTTAAAGCCGTTTTCAGCTAAAAAAAGACCGGTTGATAAACCCGTATAACCCGCGCCAATAATGCAAATATCGGTTTCGACATCACCTTGCAATGTATGACGTTGAGGGACTGGGTTGGCGGTAGCCGCGTAGTAAGTAGGTGCGTAAGGCGTCATTATTTTCTATTCAAAACGATAAAATTATTCAACAAAAAAACGAAAAGATTATGTCATCACGCATCGTGAATCTTGATCCACGTGGTTTTTAATTCAGTGTATTTATCTAAGGCATGTAGCGATTTATCACGGCCATTGCCCGACTGTTTGTAGCCGCCGAATGGCACCGTGATGTCATCGTCATTGTATTGATTAACGTGCACCGTACCGGCACGCAATGCACGTGCAACGCGATGCGCTTTGGAAATATTGCTCGTCCAAACCGCGGCTTGCAAACCGTATTCGGTATCGTTCGCCAGCGCAACTGCCTCGGCTTCAGTTTCAAAGGTCATCGCCGCCAACACCGGACCAAAAATTTCTTCACGCACAATCGTCATGTGCGGTTGCGCGACAAAAACCGTCGGTTCGATGTAATAACCACCGGTTTCGATGCGAGTCTGCGCGCCGCCGGCAATCAATTCTGCGCCTTCAGTTTTGCCGCTTTCAATGTATCTCATCACCGATTTGAGTTGAATGTCATCGACAATCGCACCCATCGTCGTACCGCCATCAAGCGGATCAGCGGGTGTAAAACTCGCGACATGCGCAGCGACTTTCGCCATAAACTCATCTTTGATCGATGCTTCGACATACAGGCGTGTCGGCGCATTGCAACTCTCGCCTTGGTTATAAAACACATTGCCCGCTGCAGCTGCGGCTGCTTCATCTAAGTCCGGCGCATCGGCAAAAACGATATTCGGTGATTTGCCGCCGAGCTCCATCCAAGCACGCTTCAAGTTTGACGTTGCAGCGGCCTGCATGATGCGCTTACCCACTGCGGTCGAACCGGTGAAGGCGACACAATCGACATCCATGTGCTCAGCCAATGCAGCACCGGCCTCGTGACCGTAGCCGGGCAAGACGTTAAATACACCGGCAGGAATACCGGCTTCCAATGCCAACTCAGCCAAACGCAATGCGGTCAACGGTGATTTTTCCGACGGTTTAAGAATCACCGAATTACCAGTTGCCAACGCAGGCGCAATCTTCCAACTGGTCATGAGCAACGGATAATTCCAAGGTACCACGGCAGCCACCACACCGACCGGCTCACGCGTGATCAAGGCGAGCGAATCGCGAGGCGTCGGCGCAATTTCGTCATAAACCTTATCAATCGCTTCACCAAACCAGCGAATGGTATTTTGTGCGGAATTGACATCGACTGCGAGTGCATTTGATACGGGTTTACCCATATCTAATGTTTCGGTCACGGCCAACTCATGTGCATTGGCGACAATCAAATCGGCGAATTTGATCAAGGTTTCTTTGCGTTTTTTCGGCGACAAATGCGCCCAACGACCGTCCTCAAAAGCTGCACGAGCCACTTTGACTGCGGCATCAACATCGGCTTGTTTACAACGTGCCACGTCGATCAGTTTTTGTCCGTCAAGCGGACTGATGCAAGCGAATGTGTCATTGTCATGTGCATGAACACGCGCACCGTTGACGAAGGCACGACCGTCAAGTTTGACTTTAATTTCTGCGGCTTTTTCTTTCCAATTGATGCTCATGTAGGACTCCTTGAATGGTTGCGCTGATTATAAAAGCGGCTCCATGTAAGCGCCAGTAAAAAGGCAAGTGGACTTAAAAATAGCAAGAAAGTGGTTCTGACTTAATTGTGATTTACCTGAATATAACCACACCAATCTTGACTGTATGTGACATCCCCCGTACAATGCTTTTGTCATTGGGGAGTAGCCTCCTTTTGTCTTTACAAAAGGGTTTATGTCAACACACTTGAGTCGCAAAGCTCATGGCGTAAACGGTTCGATTTACCCACTCTTGGCCAGACCTTTGACCACACGCCGCCGCAGCCGGAGGAGCGTAGTGGTCATTGTTCGCGTCCGGCATAAGGGTTTCATGATGTTCAGCTTACCAACATTACTCGTGTCCACAGGCGTTGTTGCTTTGGGCGAAATGGGTGATAAAACTCAATTGCTTGCTTTTATTTTGGCAGCCAAATTCCGTAAACCGATTCCAATTATTTTAGGTATTTTTGTAGCAACCATTTTCAATCATGCGACTGCAGGTGTGCTCGGTGCTTGGATCACTTCACTGGTAGAACCGCAAACCATGCGCTGGATTTTGGCAGCTTCATTCATCGGTATGGGTTTATGGACACTGATTCCCGACAAGCTGGATGAAGAAGATGCCAAGCTGGCGCATTTTGGTGTATTCGCCACCACAGTCATCGCATTTTTCTTGGCTGAAATGGGTGATAAAACCCAAATCGCAACAGTGGCTTTAGCCGCCAAATATCCAACGGATTTACTTTCCGTGGTCATCGGTACGACCGCAGGCATGATGATTGCCGATGTACCGGCGGTGCTTTTTGCCAAAACCATCGCGCAAAAAGTACCCCTGAAACTGGTGCATGGCATTGCTGCGGTGATTTTCATCGCCATCGGCGTGGTGACTTTGTTTTGGCCCAACTAAACCAATATTAAAACACGTCGTTATATAGAAAGAAAAAGCCGAGTCATTGCTGACTCGGCTTTTTATTCACGTCGCTCAAAAATCATGCATCGCGATAAGCTGCAGCGATTTCTTTGGCAATGCGTTTTTCACGTTTTTGCAGGTAAATACTGCCGGCGATTAAAGCCGCCGAGACGACAAAGACGATCATTGCACCGAGTGCATTCAAAATCGGCTTCGCACCTTGACGCGCGTTGTCAAGAATCACGTTCGGCAACGGCTTGACACCTGGGCCACTCAAGAACTGTGAAATCACGACATCATCAAATGAAATCGTAAACACCAACAACCACGCCGACATCAGCGACTGCGCAATCAAAGGCAAAATCACCAGAAAAAACGCATTGAGTGGTTTCGCTCCCAAGTCCAAAGCCGCTTCTTCATACGCTGCGGGAGTTTCTGAAAAACGCGCGCGAATCACAACAGTAGCATAAGCCGCACCGAGTAAAGTGTGCCCAAGGATGATCGTGAGGTAGCCCCCTTCGAGTTTAAACAGCGATTTAAATACCAACAACAATGATAAGCCAAGCACCACTTCTGGCATTACCAACGGTGTACTTGCCATGCCACCAAATAGTGTTTTACCCGGAAAACGGCGATAGCGATTCAAAACAAAAGCGATTAATGTACCAATGATGACCGAAAAGCTCGCCGCAAGCAGCGCAATCTTCAGCGAGACCCATAAACTACTGGCAATCTCTGGGGTTTTAAACAGCAGCTCGTAATTTTCCAATGAAAAGCCGCGCCACTGCGTCGGGCGACCTTTATTGAACGAGAACACAATCATGATCAAAATCGGCGTGTACAAAAATGCGTACACCAAAGCCATCCATGAGCGAGGGAACCAGTTGTTGGATTTCATTTGAATTCTCCTGCTTTTTCTTCGTATTTATTCAAAATCATCATGGGAATAATCACCAAGAGAATGATCGTGATTGCCAATGCAGATGCGAGTGGCCAGTCTGCGTTTTGGAAATACTCGGACGCCAAAACATTACCGATCATCAGCGTGTCAGCACCACCCAATAACTGTGGAATCACATACTCGCCCACACAAGGAATGAACACCAACATTAAGCCCGCAATAATTCCCGCTTTAGACAGCGGCACGGTGACCAAAAAGAACGTCTTCAAAGGCGTAGCGCCCAAGTCAGCAGAAGCTTCCCAATAGCGTGGATCCATTTTTGACAATGTTGAATACAACGGCAAAATCATGAAAGGAATGTACACATAAACCATGCCAAACATCATCGAGAACGGTGTGCCAAACACATGCAAATCCTCGGTGATCAAGCCTAAACCTTTGAGTAATCCACCGATCGATGTGACAAAAACCCCCGAGTCATTGAACAATGCCTTGATCGCATAAACACGGATCAACATAGAAATCCAAAACGGCAACATGACAAACAGCAATAACATCGGCTGCTTCCCTTTCGGTGCACGAGCCATAAAGTACGCGAACGGATACGCAATGATCAAGCAAATAATTGCAGTTAAGCCTGCGTAATACAGCGAAGATAAGTATGCTGAACGATAAATACCACCGGTCAAAATATCATCAAGAATTGGCGCGAAGTTATTCTTTAAAAACCAACCTTCATTGCGGTAGATTTTATAAAAACCACCGCCCGACACCATTTCTGAAATACTCACTTGCAACAAAAACAAAAATGGCAGGAGCAACATGACAATCAGCCAGAAATACGGCAAGCCTATGACCGCCCATTTTCCACGAGAGGATTTTAAGAATTTCATGATGGCCCCTTAATTGTACGATGGCGTAACAGGTACGATGGCTTCCGAAAGCCAAGACACAAACACTTCATCTTCCCAAGTAAAGTTTTCGTCCATATAACGGTCGATATTAGTGCGTTGTACCTTAATCGTCTTGCCCGAATCTTCGAGTTTAACGTGGTACAAAGTATCTGAACCGTAGTACGCAATTTCTTTAATCACGCCTTTGACTTGATTGCCTCGATGTTCCGGCGCCTTGCGCGTCAATTCCATTTTTTCTGGACGAATGGCAATTGTAATTCTGCCTCCCACCTGCCCCGGAATGGCATGATCAATCACATGCAAAATGTCATCTGTTTGCACTTCGGCCAAATCAGTTCGATCAATCAGAATCTCCCCTTCAAACAAATTGACGTTACCAATAAAATCAGCGACAAACTCCGACTGTGGCGTTTCGTAAATTTCACGCGGCGAACCCACTTGTAAGAAACGCCCTTCTGACATCACGGCAATACGCGAAGCCATCGTCATGGCCTCTTCTTGGTCATGCGTCACCATCACGCACGTCACGCCGACTTTTTCGATGATGTTCACCAATTCAAGCTGCGTGGTTTCACGCAGTTTTTTGTCCAACGCGCCCAAAGGCTCATCCAGCAATAATAATTTCGGTTCTTTAGCCAAACTGCGCGCCAAAGCAACACGTTGCTGTTGACCACCGGAAAGTTGATGCGGTTTACGCTTGGCAAATTTAGTCAATTGTGTGAGTTTAAGCATGTGCTCGACTTTTTGCGCCACAACATCTTTAGCAAGTCCATCACGACGCAGGCCAAAAGCAATGTTATCCCAAACATTCAAATGCGGAAACAACGCATAAGACTGGAACATCATGTTAATGGGTCGTTCAAATGGCGGCACTTTAGAAATGTCTTGCCCCGCCAACAAAATTTTGCCCGATGTCGGCGTTTCAAATCCCGCCAACATGCGCAGCAAGGTTGATTTACCGCAGCCCGAACTGCCGAGCAATGCAAAAATATCGCCTTGCTGAATGTCAATTGAGATTTTATCAACGGCAACAAAATCACCGAATTTTTTCTCTACTTCTTGAATACGCAAAAATGGCGTGGTTTCATTACTCATGTCGGTCTCCTCAAAAGCTTAATGGGGTATTTGATTGAATGGGGTTGAATGCTTTGTAATAAAAAGCCTTTTTCTCCTGTGAGAAAAAGGCTGATTGAATTACTTGCTGGTTTTAAATTGACGGAACGTATCGTTCATGGCTTTGTTCGCCTCGTCAGTCGCAGGCAAACGGCGCATTGCCATTGATTTCAAATTATCTGCGGACAAGAAAATCGTTTGATTGTCTGCTGATTTTTTATCGACGAATTCAAGTGCTGGTTTATTTGGTGTGGCATAGCCCAACTTATTCGTCATCAACGCAGCTACTTTAGGATCCAATGAGTAGTTAATCCATGCATAAGCATTGTCGATATTTTTTGCATCGGCAGGAATCGCCATTGTGTCAAAGAATACGATGCCACCATGACCGAGCAAAACTTTGATATTGGCGTTGCCAAAATCCAGCGCGGCTTTATTGATGTCACCCGACCAACCCAAGAATACGCAGAGATTACCATCAGCAATCTCATTCACAACCGACGAATCGCCAAATTTACGAATGTCTTTACGAACGGCTTTGAGCATTTCGCCTGCGGCGGCATAATCTGCAAGATTAGTGCTGCTCGCATCTTTACCCATGTATTGCAAGGCCGCTGGCAATACTTCTGAAGGCGAATCAAGCATAAAAATACCGCATGATTTCAACTTGCTGGTGTACTCAGGCTTAAACACCAAGTCAAATGGATTTTCAGGAAGCGGCATGTCACCTAAGGCTTTTTTAACTTTTTCTTCGTTAATACCTACGCCGGTGAAACCCCAAGCCCAAGGAATCAAATATTCATTACCAGGATCGGCTTTAGCGATTTGCTCCATCAGCGCTGGGTCAAGGTTTTTGTAGTTCGGAATTTTGCTCTTATCGAGCTTCATGAATTTACCTTGCTTGATTTGTTTTTCAGCCCAAGCTGCACCAGGCACCACAACATCATAACCGGTGTTACCGGCAATCAATTTGGCATTCAAAGCCTCATCGGTTTCAAAAGTGTCGTAATTGACCTTTAAACCAGTTTGATCGATAAAGCCTTCTTTAAAGCCTTCAGGCAAATACTCAATCCAGTTGTAAACGTTGACTTCACCCCTAAGTTTAGCGGGCGCCGTAGCTGCTGCGTCGGTTTTAGCACCGTCCGCAGGTTTTGCGGCATCGGGCGCTTTATCAGAGCCACCACATGCGCTCAACACCAACGCAGCGAAGAAAGAAAGGCCAAAATGGCGAAGATGTTTTGCATTCACAGAGAGTCTCCTAAATAAAAGTAATTATGGGAAAAATAGGCACTACTTAATTACAGTGGTGCGCTATCGTTTGAGATTTCAAAAACGAACACCGCAAGTGCACGTCCGTTCAACAGAGGGAATTTTGCACCAAATCAAAGTGCACGTAAATCTACAGTTTTGTTCCGTGATTTTTCATCAGACACGAGTCGATGTATATCTCTCACCTCACAACACTTTTTGCTTTTTCAAATCCGCCAGTGTTGCATCCAATGCTTGACGTGCCTTCGTCACCAACTCGTCAATATCCGCATGTGACATAACCAGCGGCGGCGCAATAATCATTCGATCACCGACCGCACGCATCACCAACCCGTTATCAAAGCAATGGCCACGGCAAATCATGCCGACATTATCATCTTCATCAAATGAAATGTTCTTTTCTTTATCTTTCATCAACACCAAACCACCGACCATACCCAGTGTTTTAGCATCGGCGACCAAAGGATGATCATTGAGGGCTTCAAATTGAGTTTTGAGATAAGGTGCTGTGTCGTTTTTGATGGTGTTGACTATATCCAATTCCTGCATCAACTTGATATTGGCAATCGCCACCGCACACGCGACCGGATGCCCCGAATAAGTATAACCATGATTGAAGTCGCCATCCTCATACAGTACATCAACCACACGCTGGCTGACCATTGCACCACCGAGAGGAATATAACCCGATGTCACCCCTTTGGCAAACGTCATAAAGTCAGGCTTAGTGCCCATCGTTTCGCAACCGAACCAAGTACCCAAACGACCAAAGCCGCAAATCACCTCGTCACTGATTAATAAAATGCCGTATTTATCACAAATTCGTTGAATCTCTGGCCAGTAGGTTGACGGTGGAATGATCACACCACCCGCACCTTGAACAGGCTCACCGATGAACGCAGCTACTTTGTCCGCACCAACTTCTTTGATTTTGTCTTCTAACCAACCGGCAGCAATTACACCGAACTCATCCTCAGTCACGCAGAGTTTCATGCCCACTTCACGATAATACGGCTGTTCAATATGCACGATTCCCGGAATCGGTAAATCACCTTGTTCATGCATCCCCGTCATGCCGCCGAGCGAAGCACCTGCAACGGTTGAACCATGATAGGCATTTTTACGGCTGATGATGGTTTTGCGTTGTTTTTCGCCTTTGATATCCCAATAGCGACGTACCATACGCAAAATCGTATCGTTAGATTCTGAACCAGACGAGCTGTAGAATACATGGTTGAACTGCGGCGGCGAAATCTCAGCAAGCAAAGCGGCCAACTCAATCGCCGGCTCGACGGAGGTGTTAAAAAAGCTGTTGTAAAACGGCAAAATTGTCATTTGTTTGGTTGCCGCATCAACCAAAGATTTTTGACCATAACCCATGTTGACGCACCACAAACCCGACATGCCATCAAGAATTTTATTGTCATTCGAATCCCACACGTGCACGCCTTCAGCACGCGTGATGATGCGCGCACCTTTGCTGGCCAAATCTTTGTGATCGGTGAACGGATGTAGGTAATGTGCACTATCGGCTTTTTGCAATGCCGCAGTTTGAGCTTGGGTCATGTCAGTCTCCATGAATATATTTGTTAGAAGCGCAGTGTAGGTCAATGAATCAATAACTGGTGGAATGGATGGGGTTTGGAGTTAAAAGTGGATGGTTTGTATTTAACATCCTAAACCATATTCTGAACAGGCAGGTTTTAAAGCACACTTATTCTGGACGACTCAAACAATCCAAGCAGGCAAACACCTGATTGGATTGAAATCTCCAGACCCTATCGAACCGAGCTTAAGAGACTTTAACTAACGGCATCTGACCTTGCAAAATTTGCTCAACACTGCGCAGTAACTCTGACAAACCGATTTTATGCACCAGTTGCGTCAATTGCACGCCTTCGACGATAAACCGAAAAATCGCTGCCATCGACACTTCACCTTGAGCCTTGGCTGCGTGCATTTTTCAACGACAGAGGAGGTGAGCGCGCCATTTTTCTCGACAACTTCTCATGCTTTAAAAATATGCAACATCAGGGATTCCTAAATAGAAATGAAAGATGATTGAGCGCAAAATGAAAAACGATTGAGGCAAATACCTCAATCGTTAAATGTGGAGCAGCTCAGAAATTAAACATTCAGCAGTAAATTTTCACGCTCCCACGGGCTGATCACTTTCATAAACTCTTCGTACTCCGCCTCTTTAACCGCGAGGTAGACTTGTACGAATTTAGGACCAAGCACTTCATGCAACTCAGGGCATTCGCGCAACGCATCCAAAGCTTCGCCCAAACTGCGCGGCAATTCAAAATCCAAATCATTGACAGCGCCAAACACTTCTGCCGATGGATCAATTTTGTTTTTCATGCCCAAATAACCACACGCCAAGGTCACCGCCAAAGCAACGTACGGGTTGGCATCAGAGCCGACCACACGATTTTCAACGCGACGCGCTTGCGGGCTGGATGCGGGGACGCGTAAGCCAACCGTGCGGTTGTCTTGCGCCCATTGCACGTTGATCGGTGCCGCAGTCGCTTTAGTGATGCGACGATACGAATTGACATACGGCGCGACCAAAGCCATCGCCAAGGGCATGTATTTTTGCAGACCGCCAATGTAATGCATGAATCGCTCTGAACGCGTGCCATCTTCATTGGAAAAAATATTCAAACCCGTCTTAGCATCAACAATCGATTGGTGAATGTGCATCGCCGATCCCGGCTCATTTTGCATTGGCTTGGCCATAAAGGTGGCAAACATTTCATGACGGATCGCTGCTTCACGCAACGTGCGCTTGAAGAAAAATACTTTGTCAGCGAGATCCAACGGTGCACCGTGCAAGAAGTTGATTTCCATCTGACCGGCGCCCCACTCATGAATCAAGGTGTCAACGTCCAAATCCATCGCTTCGCAGTAATCGTAAATATCTTCAAACAACGGGTCGAATTCATTCACTGCATCAATCGAATACGATTGACGTCCCGACTCACGACGACCATTGCGACCAATCGGCGGGATCAACAATTGATTGGGGTCGGTATTGCGCGCAACCAAATAAAACTCCAACTCAGGCGCAACCACCGGCACCCAACCTTCAGCTGCAAACAAAGCTTCGACGCGGCGCAAAACCGAACGTGGCGCAAACTCGACCAAGGTACCATCCATATTGAAGCAATCGTGCAATACTTGCGCAGTTGCATCCGATGCCCACGGCACGAGACGCACCGTTGACGGATCGGGACGCAACTCCATGTCCATATCGGTAGGTGCAATGATCTCATCCAACGTCTCATTTTCGGGGTATTCACCGGTCACCGTTGAACCGAAAATCGCTTCCGGCAAGCGCATACCGCGCTCTTCTGAAAATTTGTTACGTGGCAAAATTTTGCCTTTCGCAATGCCCGTCAAGTCAGGCACAAGGCATTCAACTTCGGTCACTCGATTTTCATCGAGCCAACGCTCCATTTCGTTGAGGGTGGTAAATTTTTGTAATGCCATGTTTATGCTCCTGTTGTATCGCTAAAATAATAATTCTAAAAATCGTGCTGTTATCCATCACACACTTGACTCATCGCTCATCATGGATGCCCTTGTGCGTGATAATTACGACATGCCGTACCAAACGCTTCAAATAAAGCGAGCGAATCGGGATTGTCCGCCATCTTCCATTCCGGATGCCATTGCACCGCCAACGCAAAACTTGGATGAGCATCAATTTTGAATGCTTCAATCAACCCATCTGGCGCATGCGCTTCAGCACTCAAACCCTGAGCCAAACGATTCACGCCTTGTCCGTGTACAGAGTTGACCATCATTTGGCTTTTGCCTAAAGTTTGTTGCATAAAACCGTCTGCAACAAGGTATGCTGGGTGG
>JBIKPB010000208.1:0-3293 GCA_044357705.1 Formosimonas sp.
GCGGCTCAACAAGGATTGACGCAAACAACGAAGCCGTCTTCTACACAGGAAAATACATGAAAACTTTAAATGTCGATTTAGGCGAGCGCGCTTACCCGATTATTATTGGCAAAGAAGCAATGATGGATCGTGCGCACTTACAAAAGGCGATTGCAGGCATAACCGTACTGATTGTCACCAATACCATTGTCGGACCTTTGTACGCTGAAGGACTCGCGACTACGATTCGCGCGCTCGGTAAAACCGTGCATATTCACATGTTGCCGACAGGTGAACAATATAAAAATCTTGAGGTTTTAAATACAATTTTTGATGTGCTGCTCGAAAATCAATGCGATCGCCGCACCACGATTGTTGCATTGGGCGGCGGTGTGGTCGGTGATATGGCTGGTTTTGCCGCTGCATCTTATATGCGCGGTGTACCGTTTATTCAAGTACCAACCACGTTGCTGTCGCAAGTCGATTCATCGGTCGGCGGTAAAACGGGTATCAACCATCCGCTGGGCAAAAACATGATCGGTGCCTTTTATCAGCCCCAACTTGTACTGGCAGATCTAAGCACACTCAATACCTTGCCGCAAAACGAACTTTCTGCGGGTATGGCTGAAGTCATCAAGCATGGTGCGATTTATGATGCTGAGTTTTTTGCATGGCTTGAAGCCAATATGGACAAACTGATGGCTAAGGACGCCGCCAGTCTGACCCATGCAATTGTTCGTTCATGCGAGATTAAATCTGAAGTGGTCACCCAAGACGAAAAAGAGGGCGGCATTCGCGCGATTTTGAATTTTGGTCACACTTTTGGTCACGCCATTGAGTCAGGTACAGGTTATGGTACTTGGTTGCATGGTGAAGGTGTGGGTATGGGTATGATCTTAGCGGCTGATTTGTCACATCGTTTGGGGATGTTAAGTTTGGATGATGTTGTACGCGTGAGCAACTTGGTCAAGGCTGCGGGGTTGCCAATTGAGCCGCCAAAGCTTGGTGTCGATAAAATGCTCGATTTAATGAGGTTGGACAAGAAAACAGATGCAGGGCAGATTAAGTTTATTTTGCTCGACGGCATTGGTCACTATAAAATCCAATCCGTACCTGAAGATGTTTTGCGTATGACTTTGCAGCCATGTGCTTAAGATTGATTTTTTAAAGCGTTTTTGAATTATAGATGGTCACCTCTAAGGGTGACAACGAAAAATACACGCTCAAAACGGCTCTAAATGTGCTTTAAATGATAATAAGTTATTTGTTAAATCTTACGAGTAGAATAATTCACCATTAAAATCCAATCAAAGTGCGTAACCAAAGCATTAAAAGTGGATAAAAAATATGCAGATAAAATTAACAGGGGAACGGTGTAATGGCTTTTGAACCTAAACGAAATATGGAAGCAGAATTAGAAGCTGAGGTTTATCAAGGCAGTGCCTCGCCTCACAGCGTGATCGTCAAACACATTAACCAAGTGTTGGCCGCTGAACACAAGCACATGGTGGAATATCAGCGAGAGCAAGAGCAAATTCAAGTCGAGCGACGTGTGCGTCATGAGCGAGAGCGTACGCAACTGGCTGCTCAAGCCCATAGCATAAATCCCATTATCACCAACACAAACGAATCAATATCTCTTGATGCTACTAAGGATGACGACATGAATCTCAAACAATTCGCAGTAACAGCTATGACTGCGGGCACTCTCGTGACTGCGACCTTATCCACCAGTGCGTGCAGTGCTGAGGAACTCGTACAGACGAGCTTTAACAGAGCTGGGGAGGAGAAACGAGTGGGTGATGATTTTGATATCACCAAAAATCTTTATGCTAAACAAGCCTATAAACTCAAGGTAAAAATTAAGGATGCGCCTGGAGTATTTGATTCCATATTAGCTGCAGCTTGGTTTGACATTGATAACGTCAAAGATTGTGGCTATTTCCTTGGTGGCTCATTTCAAGACACCGTACCAGGGCTGGAGCGTTACATTCCAGTTTCATTGACAAAAATCAGCGATACTGAATATACAGGAGTGTTCTATATCGATTGGGGGAAAAGCGGGGACTTTTTTGGTAAAGGTGTATGTTATTGGAAATTGGCTAATATCAGTGTAACTGCTCGTGCCACGGGTGCTGATGGTGAAACTCTTTTTATCAATGGCTTGGATCTCAACGCAGTACAGAATGGTGTTGTGGATACAGCATTTTATTTGATAGAAGACTATCCAACCGTCGTTTCTTTGCCTAATTACCACAATTATGGCACTACCAAAGATCAGCTTCATACACTTAAACCCGAGTTACTCAGTAAGCTATTTTCGATCACGATCACAACCGAGAAAACCCCGTAAATAAAATGAAGAAATTTATAAAAGTTTTACTGCTTATCAGCAGTATTACCAGTTATGTATTGGCTCTTTATGCTCCAGCTTTTTATTATGATGATACAGAGTCATGGTCGGGTATCTCAGCATTGTTAACTGGATGGTTAGGCGTATTTTTTGGATATATTTCTTGGCTAGCAAACCCACTATTTTTAGCCAGTTGGGTTTGTATACTTTTAAAAGAGTCAACTCTGGTAATTTCGAGTTCAGCATTGGGTTGTATTTTATGTTTGAGTTTTTTGTTTCATAAAGAGGTAGTGATCAATGAGGCAGGCGGGACAGGTATTATCAGTGGAATGGGAGAAGGTTTTTGGTTATGGTTTGCATCACTACTATTGATGCTGATTTACGGTTTATTGTATCGATCAGATAATAGGATTTAGTGATATCCATCAACTCAGGCTTGAGTTATCGCTATCGAGAATACGAGTAAATCATCCCTATTGACTTTAAGTTCGAAGAAGTGCTTTCTATTATAAAAGAGGTTTAACCGTGTCTAACACAAAACAACTCGCAAATTTATCTGAACATGCTTATAAAGATTTACCTTTGGGTGTTAATCCGTTTGGCAAGGATACAGAAGTCAATATTAAAGGCAAAAATTATTATGTTCTCGAACATGCCAGCAATCCGAAGACTGGTTATCAAGGTACGATTTACCAAGACATAAGCACAAGAGAAATCATTGTCGCTCATCGTGGCACAGAGCCCAAAAGTGGCAAAGACCTGCAAGCCGATGGGCAAATGCTCCGAGGCGACAACATGCAAATTACTGATGCGATGGCTTTGACCCAAAAAGCGATTGGATTCGTGAATCAATGGAACTGTAATCCCCCCAATTTTAACAACACTTAAAAGTAGGGGTTTTAATAAGCATTTTCAATCATCCGTCTTGGAGGCACACCACCAATCGCTGAATGAGGTCGCA
>JBIKPB010000210.1:0-3283 GCA_044357705.1 Formosimonas sp.
TCAATCCTCCGATTCAAGCCGTTACTATGAATCTTCTTCAAAATTGCCTTTCGTAGTTTAATTCACCCTCCAAATAACAGGAGTAGATCATGAAACTCAACAGCATCACCCTCAAGATCGGTCTTTTACTTTTACTCACTTTACTGTTGCAACTGCCCAGTACGATGGTGATGAATATCATTTCTGAACGTCAATCTTATCAGGCAGATGTAGCGGAGGAGCTGACTCAAAGCATCAGCGGTGAACAAACCATCATGGGTCCGATTTTAGTTGTGCCCTATCAAACGACCGCCTCGGCCAAACCCGTCAACGAATACATCCTGCCCAAAGAACTCAAAATCAATGGTAACTTGACCACAGAGTCACTTAAACGAGGGATTTATCATTTTCAAAAATATGACAGCATCAGTAGTTTTATCGGACACTTTGATCTCAGTTCGATAGGCAAATTAAAACAAAGCGGAAAAATCATCGGTACGCCTTATCTTGTGATGGGCATCAAGGACCCTCGAGGACTCAACACCGTGGGTGAAGTCATGCTCAATAACCAAAGCTTCTCATTCAAGCCCGGTACACGACTCAATAGCTTCACCAGCGGTATTCACGCGCCTCTTACAGAACTGAATTTAGCGCAGGAAACCACTTTGGATTTTGCGTTAAACCTTAACCTAACCGGCACAGGTCGAATTGCTTACGTACCGATTGGTGAAAATACCGCCCTGCAACTTGAAGGCAATTGGCCCAATCCTAAGTTTGTCGGCGAACGCTCGCCGAGCACGCGCAATGTCACGGCACAAGGTTTTGTCGCAACGTGGCACTCAAGCTGGTTTGCCAATAACCTCAATCAAACTTTTTTAGATGAAGAGGCCAATGAGGCCACCCACAACGCTTTGGCCAATACAACGTACAGTTTTGACACGGAATTGATCCAAACCGTAGATCAGTATCAACTCAACGAGCGCTCGGTCAAATACTCCATCTTGTTGGTGGGCATGACATTTTTATGTTTCTTTTTGTTTGAAGTGCTCAAACAACTGCGTGTTCATCCGATTCAATACGCCTTGGTCGGAGTGGCTTTATCGGTGTTTTATCTGTTGCTGCTTGCGCTGTCAGAACAGATCGGCTTTAAATGGGCTTACGTGATTGCCAGCGCAGCTTGTGTCTCTCAAATCGGCTTTTATGTCAGTCATATTTTGCATAGTTTCAAGCGTGGCCTGTATTTCTCGATTTTTCTGGGCATGGTCTATGCCGCTATTTATGCGCTGTTACAATCCGATGATATGGCATTACTCATCGGCAGTATCGGCTTATTTATCGTGATCAGCATCGTGATGATTTTGACAAGACGATTAAACTGGTATGCTTTAGGTGCAGGAATGGAAGCAAATAAAACTGACTATCCTGCACATCCACCTCTATAATCTACTGAGAATTATTTAACAATAATGCCGCTTTTTGAATCAAGCGGCATTTTTCCATCAGATGCAAACGTCATGCCATGGCTTTTCGTGAAGTGTTAGAATCAAGCCCTCTCCGCTAAAAAGGCAACTCATGCAATCGCTCTGGATGGTCGTGGCATCTCTCTTTTTCGCCTTGATGGGTATGTTCATCAAGCTTGCCGCAGAGTATCATAATTTGGGCGAAATCGTTTTATTTAGAGGCTTGCCCAGTGTCTTCGCCATTGCCGCGTATGCCTTTTACCACCAGCTGCCGTTACTCGGCAACCACCTCAAAACCCACGCACGGCGTAACATCAGCGGCATCACTTCGATGTGGCTCGGTTTTTACAGCACCACGCTTTTGCCGCAAGGCACGGCCAGCGCACTCAAATATACTTCGCCCTTATTCATCGCTGCGGCATTGTTGTATCAGGGTTATTTTCCCGGAATCTTAAAAGCACAATGGTTGCGTTTTGGCGCAATTATCTTGGGCTTTATCGGTGTATTGTGTATCTTTAATCCATTTACCGAAAACGGTCTAGATACATCCGCTTTTACCGCAGGTCTGATCAGCGGCGTTATGGGCGCGACCGCCTATATGACCGTGCGCAGTTTGGGACGGATTGGCGAGCCAGAGTGGCGCACCGTTCTGTTGTTTTCAAGCAGTGTGGTCATCACGGGCTTGGCTGGTGTCACGATTTTGGGTATCTCTGATTACACGCTGACTTCATCACTGTATTTACTTGGTGTCGGTTTATCCGGGTTAGGTGGACAGCTCTCGATGACGCGCGCATTCAGTCGCGGCTCAACCACGCTCAGCGCCACGCTACAATACACCGGCATTATTTTCTCCAGCCTGATCGGTTATCAGATTTGGGGCGAAACGCTCAATCACATCGGTGCATTGGGCATGATTTTGGTCATTGTTTCGGGCGTCGCTGCCACGCTTTATGCCCGCCAACGCAACGCTTAAAGGTTATTTATCATGTACACAACGCTGATCAACCCAACACAATTACAACAACTGGATGCGCCGCTGATCTTGGATGTGCGCCATGATTTGATGAACCCTGAAGCAGGACAAAGTGCTTATGAGGCCAATCACATCACCAATGCACATTTTTTACACTTGGATCATGATTTATCGGGTGAACAAACAGGACATAATGGTCGTCATCCGTTACCAACTTTAGAAAAATTGGCGACAAAATTACACAGCTTGGGTATGAACAACGACACACAAGTCGTGGTGTATGACGCGGGTAACTCAATGATGGCTGCACGAGCTTGGTGGCTGTTACGTCAAATCGGTCATGAAGCGGTTGCCGTCTTAAATGGCGGTTTAGCCGCATGGCAACGTGCGAATGGCGCACTTGAAAGCGGTACAAACAACAAGCCGCTTCATCAAACAGATTCGCTGACGATTCGCCAAAAGCTCGATCGAACAGTCACCGCTGAGCAACTCATGGCACATCTGGACGATGGTTTCTATCACATCATCGATGCGCGCGCGCCTGAGCGATTCAGCGGTGAAGTGGAGCCGATTGATCCGGTCGGCGGTCATATACCGCATGCACGTAATTATTTCTTCATGCACAACCTCAATGAGGATCTAACGTTTAAAGACACCGCAACACTGACACAACAATGGCAAACGATTTTTACACATCCCAACATCGTTAATCAATGCGGTTCAGGCGTAACCGCGTGCCACAATATTTTGGCACAGCACATTGCCGGATTCGACAGCGGCGCTTTGTATGCCGGCTCATGGTCGGAATGGTGCTCAAACCCCCAAAGACCGATTGCCAAAGACGAGTAATAAAAAAGACGGGTAATCCCCA
>JBIKPB010000212.1:0-3271 GCA_044357705.1 Formosimonas sp.
GAACTAAAGCATGAACAATGCTATTTTGTAATCACCTGTACCGTATCACCATCTTTTAAAAAGTCTGCGCCACTGGCAATGATTGCCATACCATCGGTCAAACCAGAAGTGATTTCAATGCTGTCGGCGTTGCGACGACCGACGTCAACCTTGATCTGTACCGCTTGATTTTTTTCATTCACGGTAAATGCATAATTAAAACCATCGCGCATGATCACCGCGGTTTGCGGTACGGTCATGGCATTGCTCGACGCAAGGGCAAAATCACCCTTGGCAAACATGCCCGAGCGTGCACCACCATTGTCGAGAATGTCGACATAGACGGTTGCGCTGTTGGTTTTTTCGTTCAGCGTTGGCGCAATTTGACGTACCGTACCTTTTAACGTTTCACCATCTGACAATACAATGGTTGCGCTTGCACCCGGCGAGACTTGCTTGATTTGGTCGGCAGTCAACTCTGCACGCCACTCGAGGCGATTTTTAAGCACCATGCGAAATAATTCTTGCCCCGCTTGCGCAACCGAACCAACCGTTGCACTGCGTGCGGAGATGACGCCATCATCCGGTGCCAGTACTGCGGCTTGAGCGACGCGCGTGCTACCGACATTTTTGGTGGCGATTGCTGCATTGAGTCGAGCAACGGCCGCTTTGTAATTGGTGTTGTACTGCGCGATTTGTTGTTCGCTGATTGCGCCTGAGGCTTTGAGACTGTTGGCACGAGCCGAGTCGGTTTTTGCTTGAGCGAGGTTGGCCTGAGCTTCAGCGACGTTGGCATTGTATTGCGCCAGTTCGGCATTGACCATATCGGTTCTAAAGCGTGCAAGCACTTGACCTTTTTTGACAAAATCGCCCACATTAGCGGTTACTTCACGTAATTGCAGACCATTGACTTGCGCGCCGATGATCGCTTCTTGCCATGCCATGATTTTACCGTCGGCTGATACCGTCGCGTTGAGGGTTTGTTCACTCGGCGCGATCATGGTCACGCTTAAAGCCGGTTTGGTTTTGGCGGTGTCATCCGTTTTAGGTGTTTTTGGCTTGATCAACATATAGGCGATGAAGATCGCGAGCAAAACCATAAGACCGATGATGAGCCATTTCCAGTGCTTGTTGCGGGGTTCTTGCAGCGTATGAAATGATTGTGGAAGTTTGATTTTGGTCATTTTAAATACTCTCTTGACTGGCGTTTGTTGCTGATTCGTTTGTTGTTTCAATCTGATTTTGGTTCAACCATGAGCCGCCAACGGCTTTATACAGTGCGATCCAGCTGCTGGTGTATTCGCGTTTGAGGTTGATCAGGTTTTGATCGGCGGATAATTTACTGCGTCGAGCATCTTCAAGGTCAATCAAGCTCGCAGTTCCTGCGCGTTGGCGTGCGACGCTGGCGTTGAAATATTTATCAAATTGGTTTTTAGCGAGATTGGCGTCGCCAAGACGTTTTTGTGCTGCATTGAGCGAGACGAGAGCTGACTCGACTTCTTTTACCGCTTGTGCCACGGTTTGTCGATAATTGGCCAACGCTTCAGAGTAACCTGCTTTGGCAACATCGGCTTGAGCGGCGCGTTGACCTGCATCAAAAATCGGTAAAGACAAGCTCGGGCCGAACGACCATGTTTTGCTGTTCATTTGTGACGCGTCACCCGATAATTTGACGCCAAAAAAGCTGATGTTACCGAGTAAACTTAAACGAGGTAAACGATTCGCTTGTGCCACATTGATTTGCGCGCTCGCGCTGGCCAGCGCACGCTCAGCGGATGCCACATCCGGTCGTTGGTTGATGACTGAGATGGGTAGCGCCGTCAATGTAAAAGCGGGCGCAAGCGGTTGATTGCCATTATTTCGGTTCAATAGATCGCGCACTTCTGGCTCGCTCAAGGTTGTCAAGGCGACCAAAGATTTGATGTTGAGTTCGCACTCGGCCGCTGTGGCGACCTGTTGTTGACGACCGGTTGCGGCCTAAGCATCGGTTAAATAGCCTTCTGCTGGTGCATTGAAACCTGCTTTGACCAACAAGCCGGTCAAACGGGCGGTTTCTTCACGTGAAGCCACATCGGCGAGCAGTGCGGTCGATTGGGCTTGACAAGCGCGGTAGGCGACGTAAGTATTGGCCACTTCGGCAGCAATGGAAGTGCGTGCGGCGTGCCAATCCAGCGTGCGTGCGGATAACTGCGCATCGCTGGAGCGTCGGCCGGCGCGTAATCCCCCCCATAAGTCAATTTCCCAGCTGGCATCAATAATACCGGAGCGGGTGCGAATCACGCTGTCACTTTCACTGCCATTCGCGTTATTGCTGCGTGTTTGACTGGCCACGCCATTGACTGCTGGGAGTAGGGCTGAAGTGCTGATGCCGAGATTAGCACGTGCAGCATCAATGCGAGCGACGGCTTGTGCCAGCGTCGGATTATTCGTTTCAGCAGATTTTTGCAGTTCGATCAGGGTAGTGTCATTGAAACCTTGCCACCAATCGACCAGCTCGGTGGTTTTGCCGTCGTGCGGTACCGCAGCGTACCATTGGGATGCCGTTTTAGCGGTCGGCGTATGATAGGTGGGACCGACAACACAGCCTGTGAGTAGCGCTGCGAGCAGCAGTGGAATGAAACGTTGAGGTATTTTCATGGACTAAAAAGTGATTTAATAGCAATTGTTTTGTGATAGCCTAACATTGTTAGGCCATACTAAACTAACAACGTTAGACTGCACAAGCAAAAATCGAGAAAATATGAGCATACAACGGACAAAAATTATTTGTACAGCTTTTGAGTTGCTGGATGAAGTCGGGCTGGATCATTTAACCATGCGACGTTTGGCGCAGGCTTTGTGCATTCGTGCGCCGTCCCTGTATTGGCATTTTGCCAATAAACAGGCACTGATTGATGGGATGGCAGATTATTTGCTCAACGATATTGCGCAATCGTATGATGAAACCTTGCCATGGCAGGAGCAGGTTAAATCCATGATGCGTGAGTTACGCAGCTGCATGCTTAAGCATCGTGACAGTGCGCGCTTATTTGGTGGCTCTTTTATTGTGTCTGATAATATTCTCCGTGCCGCCAATCGCATCATCGGCGTTTTGGTGGGAGCGGGTGCATCTTTGGAACAGGCTGCTTTTGGCGGCTCCAGCATGTTTTATTACGTTTTGGGTGTTGCTTTAGAAGAGCAAGGATTGCGCCAGCAACGCATGATTGATCAAAATATCATTTCGGAAACCAAAAAGTCCATGCTGGATTTGGCTGGGGATCAATATCCAAATGTCGTGGCGTGTGTAGATTTT
>JBIKPB010000027.1:0-11442 GCA_044357705.1 Formosimonas sp.
TCTTTTCATGGCAACTTTCGATTTGGTGATTGAAGTAAACCATGTGATGCTTCACTTGGCCTTTTTCAATCTGCGAAAATTGCTATTCGTACTTTAATTCACCGAGTAAAAAAAATACAAATGTGTAAATGATCAAGACTGGTTCAATTTCCGATGGCTCATATTATTCACGATCTTGCTCCCCCGCACGATAAGCAATATAAACAGGAATCAAGGTCAGCAACATCACCACTGTCGCCACCACATTAGTCACCGGTCGTTCACGCGGGCGGAACAATTCATTAAACATCCAAATCGGCAAGGTTTTATCGGAACCCGCAGTAAACAAAGTCACGATCAACTCATCAAATGACAACGCGAATGCCAATAAGCCACCGACCAACAATGCCGAGCGCATATTCGGCAACATCACATACACAAAAGTCTGCCACGGATTCGCCCCCAAATCCATTGACGCCTCAACCATCGACCACGGAATCCGGCGTAAACGTGCGACCACATTGTTATACACGACGACGATACAAAATGTAGTGTGGCCGATGATAATCGTCCACGTACCGAGCGACCAACCGAAGCTGCGAAAAGTTGTGAGCAATGCCAAACCTGTCAAAATTCCCGGCAAAGCAATCGGTAAAATAAACAATACACTCATGCTGTCTTTAAAACGCCATTGCAATCGGCTGAGCGCCAACGCCGCAAGCGTACCAAGCACGAGCGCAAAGCTGGTTGCGACAATGGCAATCTTCACAGACAACCACAACGATACCCAAATGTCAGGACGCGCGGCAGCAACCGCAAACCACTTGGTCGTAAAGCCGCTTGGCGGAAAAGCAAACGTCACATCATCGACCGTAAACGCGTACAGCGCAATCGTAAACAGCGGCAAATAAATAAAACCGATGATGGCGTAACTCAAGAAGCGCAACAACCAAATGCGAGGAGCGATTTTTTCAGAGCGCATCGAAAGCCCCCAAACGTTTGGCAATGCTCAAATAAATCAAGATCAATATAATCGGCGCAATCGAAAACGCCGCGGCGAGCGGTAAATTCCCCACCGTACCTTGCTGCACATACACCATCATGCCAATGAAATAACCAGGCGCACCGACCACTTGCGGAATAATGTAATCACCCAAAGTCAGTGAAAACGTAAAGATTGAACCGGCCACCAAACCGGGTACCGCCAACGGTAACGTCACGTCTTTAAATGCTTGCCAAGGTGTTGCGCCCAAGTCGGCCGCCGCGTTGCGTAAATTTTGTGGCACACGCTCCAGTGCAGACACGACAGGTAAAATCATGAACGGCAACCACATATACACAAACACCATAAACATGCCGAGGTAAGACGAAGCCAACGTGGCACCGCCAATAACGGGCAAAGTCAGCAGCGCATCCAACACGCCACCTAAACCGACTTTATCCAAACACCAATAAATCAAACCTTCCTTCGCCAACAACACGCGCCAGCCATAAACCTTGACCAAATAACTAAACCACATCGGTGCCATCACACTCATGTACAGCCATGTGCGCTCGCGGCGACTCGAGTGAAACACGATGTAATACGCCAACGGAAAAGCGATGATCGCCGCAGCAATCGACACCACAATCGCCATACCAGCCGTGCGTAAAACAATGTCAATGTGCGCTGGCTCAGTGACCAATCGTTTGAATGTCGCCAAAGTCGGCTCATATACAATCGTGCCGCTGAAATCATCAAGCGAATAAATGCTTTGCCCGAGCAATGCAAACAGCGAGCTCAAATACGCCACGCCGAGCCAAAGCAATGCAGGGAACAACAGCAACAACAAGCCCCACATCGCGCGGCGATTGATCGGTTGCTTCAAGCCTGAAGGATTAAATGTCAAAGCACGATTCATAACACACCATCCAAAGCAACCATGCGCGCCGCATCCCAACTCAGCCAAACCGTGACGCCCTCGTGCAACTCATGGACGCCGTGCTCAATACTCGGACGCGTGACGATCAATTTGTCACCGCTAGCAGCCATACACTCAAAACGAATGTGCGCACCTTGATACAGACGCGTTTCGATTGTCGCTTGAGTTTTTGGCGCATCATTGGGCTCATTGTTACTGATCTGAATGTACTCCGAGCGCACTGCAGCAGGGTGAGCCAAATGAAATTGCTGCTGCAAACCACCTTCAATCACGTTTGCACTGCCCACAAAACGCGCAACAAAAGGTGTGGCGGGTGCGTTGTACAAGGTTTCGGGTGCAGCAACTTGCTCAATACGCCCTTCGTTAAATACTGCAATCGAATCGGCCATTGACAACGCCTCGCCTTGATCATGCGTGACATAAATAAACGTGATGCCGAGTCGTTGCTGGAGTTGACGCAACTCTGCTTGCATCGACTCACGCAGTTTTAAATCCAGCGCACCGAGCGGCTCGTCGAGCAACAAAATTTGCGGCTCATTGACCAACGCGCGCGCGAGTGCAACCCGTTGGCGTTGTCCGCCCGATAATGCGGCGGGTTTGTTGTGCTCACGCCCGACCAGTTGCACCACATTGAGCATCTCCAGTGCTTTGGCTTGACGCTGTGCTTTTGACATGCCTTTGATTTTTAAACCATACGCGACATTATCGAGAATCGACAAATGCGGAAACAACGCATAATCTTGAAATACCGTATTGACCGGACGACGATACGGCGCGACGTTTTGAATCGGTGTTTCGCGCAGTTTCACTTCACCATGCGTCGGTCGATCAAAGCCTGAGATCAAACGCAAGCTTGTGGTTTTACCGGAACCGGATGGCCCTAGCATGGCGAAAAACAGACCTTCGCCAACCGTGAAATTAACGTCTTTCAAGGCAAACGTATTGCCATATTGGCGCGAGACATTTTCAAATGTGATGATGGGATTAGGCATAGTTTTATTTTATGAACACTTTTTTAAATGATGGTTTTCGCGGCGACTCATTATGTAAAACTCACCGCGAAAACATTCCTACAACATCCAATCACAATCAGACTTTAATTTTTAAGTCAGCTTTACTGCTTACCCATAATTCCAATGTAATCCGTGCTCCAAGTCGCGTATGGAACACATTTGCCTTCTTGCGTTTTGCAATTGGCAACAGGCGTTTTCCAAAAATGGACTTTATCGAAGTTATCAATACCATTGGTTTTACAACCCTCAACACCAAGTAATTGATTGTCTTTACACGCATCAGGCACAACCGGCACCGAACCAAACCATGAGGCCAAATCGCCTTGGGTTTTATTATTGAGCGACCATTCCATCCATTTGTACGCGCAGTTCGGGTGCTTGGAGTCCGCAGCCAACATCGTCGTATCCGCCCAACCAGTTGCACCCTCAGCAGGAATCGTCGAAGCAATCGGCTGCTTAGCTGCGATCAGCTGATTGACTTGGAATGGCCATGCGCCCGAGGCCACAATACCTTCTTTGCTGAAATCTTCGATTTGTACTGTCGTGTCATGCCAATAGCGTTGCACCAAGCTGCGTTGCGCACGCAATAAATCCGTTGCGGCTTTGTATTGTGCTTCGTTAAGTTCGTACGGATCTTTAATGCCCAACTCTGGCTGCTTCGCCATCAAATACAGCGCCGCATCGGCAATATAAATCGGACCGTCAAAGGCCTGTAAGCGACCTTTATTCGATTTGCCGTCGGGCAGTTTTTGCTCTTCAAAAACCACACTCCATGAGGTCGGTGCGGTTTTAAATACTTTGGTGTTGTACATCAAAACGTTCGGCCCCCATTGATACGGCACACCATAGTGCTTACCGTCCACCGTGTGCCAAACCGCGTCTTGCAAGCGCTTGTCGATTTTGGCATACGACGGAATCAGTGCCGCATTAATCTCTTGTACTTTTTTACCCGCCACCAAACGCAATGACGCATCACCCGATGCAGTGACCAAATCATAACCGCCTTGGTTCATCAACGAGACCATCTCATCGGAGGTGCCGGCAGTTTTGACCGTGACTTTACAGCCGGTATCGCCTTCAAATTTAGTCACCCAATCGTAACCTTTATCCGTTTCACCACGCTCGATATAACCCGGCCACGCAATAATCGACAGAGCCCCCTCACCCGCACCAACTGCTTGCAGTAACCCACCTGAGCCTGCATCAAAAGGCTTGTCGCCACCCGCTGCTTTTGGCGTTTCGACTTTGGCCGGTTGACATGCGGATAACAACGCCGCTATCACAGTCACGCTAAAAATCTTTTTGAGTTGGGTATTCGTGGTCATGCCGCGCTCCTTAAGCAAAGGGAAAAATATGGATGAATCGTGTGCGGAGTATAAGCAGGATCGCTGCACCCTGACAATTTGAAAAAATGTGTTGTCGTTATTCGGAAAAACCTAATAACATAGGGGTATATTTTTTTAAAAACCAAATGAGACTCTAATAAGAACACAATGAAAACATGTGATGTGTTTTTGCATCACGCGAACAATTGGACTTAACGTTTCTCACATCATCCATTTTTGGAAACCTTCGTGTCGAATTTCAGCCTCAAACAACTCCGTCACTTTCTCGCCGTCGCTCAAACCGAGTCATTTACGCAAGCCTCGCGCGTAATTCACCTGTCGACGCCCGCGTTATTTGAGTCGATTCGCCAGCTTGAGTCGGATTTGGGCACTGAGTTGTTCATCCGTGAGCGCCACACCGTTCGCCTATCACCCAAAGGTCATCAGTTCATCGAACACGCACAAGCCGTGCTCAACGCCGCTCGCGATGCCGAACACAGCTTGACCACAATTGATGACAGTCACTCGGGTGAAATTGTCATCGGCGCAACCGCCAGCGTGACCGGTTATTTTTTACCGCGCTTGCTGGAACCGTTCAACCGCTTGTATCCACAAGTTCGCGTCAAAATCATCGAGGATCGACGCGATTATCTCGAGCATTTATTGTTGAATGGCGAGTTGGATATTGCGCTGTTACTCGGCACTTCGGCTGAGTACGCCACAAGTTTTGGCAGCCACACCATGCTGCGCTCGCCTTGGCAAGTTTGGCTTTCGTTACATCATCCACTCGCTACCGAAAAAAATTTGCAACTCTCGCAACTGATCAACGAGCGCTGGATTTTGCTCAAGTCGGACGAGTTGGGTGAGCGTCTCAGCACCTTACAAAATTTGATGTTCAAAAAACAACCGCGCCTGCGCACCGATTGGCTCGAACATTGCATCCGCACCGAATCAGTCGAAGCCGTGCGCAGTCTGGTCGCCTCAGGTCAGGGAATTTGCATCCTGCCGAATTACTTGTTTCGCCATTGGTCACTGGATGGCGCACGCTTAGAGGCGCGACCGATTGCACAGATCGGTGCGAATGAGTTTGCCGATACGGTGGGTTTATACTGGCGCCAAGGCGCAGCAATTTCGCCGTATATCAAACACTTGATTCGCTTGGCACAGCATTAAAAAACCGCACAGTTTTAATTCTGTGCGGGTTTTATTGGTTCTGAATTAATTTTGTGCGGGGCAAAAGCACCGCTTTTGGTAGCGCTCAAGACTTTTATTAACCGAAAAAAGTAGATATCTACTTTTTTCGGAACAATTACAAGATGTACTGCGACAAATTTTCGTCCTTGACCAAAGTACCCAAACGGCTTTCGACAAAAGCCGCATCAATCTCAACGGTTTTGCCTTCAAACTCATGCGCTTTGTACGAGACTTCCTCAAGCAACTTTTCCATCACCGTATGCAAACGACGTGCCCCGATGTTCTCGGACTTTTCATTCACATCGCACGCCATGCGTGCCAAACGTTGCACGCCTTCATCGGTAAATTTCAACGTTACGCCTTCAGTCGCCAACAGTGCCGAGTACTGCTTGGTCAAGCACGCATCGGTACCGGTTAATATCGCGCAAAAATCCGCTTCAGTCAATGAAGCCAACTCAACGCGAATCGGAAAACGACCTTGTAACTCAGGGATCAAATCCGACGGCTTGGATAAATGAAATGCACCGGATGCGATGAACAAAATATGATCGGTTTTGATCAAACCATATTTGGTCGTCACACTCGTACCTTCAACCAACGGCAATAAATCGCGCTGCACGCCTTGACGCGAAACTTCGCCCGAACTGTTGCTGTTTTTGCCCGAGATTTTGTCAAACTCGTCGATGAATACAATACCATTTTGCTCGACCGCTTCGATCGCTTGCGCGCGCACTTCGTCTTCGTTGACCATTTTGACCGCTTCTTCATCGACCAGCATTTTGTAAGCGTCTTTTACTTTCATCTTTTTCGGTGCAGTTTTGCCCGCACCGATGTTAGCGAACATGCCACGCAATTGCTCTGCCATTTCCTCCATACCAGGCGGACTCATGACGTCGAATTGCGCACTGCCGGCAGAGACTTCAATCTCGATTTCTTTATCGTCAAGCTCACCTTCGCGCAGTTTTTTGCGAAACTTTTGACGTGTCGTATTCTCGGCATCGGCACGCGAATATTCGCCGGTTGTTACATCGCGTGCCGGTGGTAATAATGCATCGAGAATTCGATCTTCAGCGGAGTCTTCAGCACGCGATTTCATCAGCTTCGCCGCAGCCGCGCGCGCGT
Organism: Formosimonas sp.; assembly: GCA_044357705.1. Taxonomy (GTDB): domain Bacteria; phylum Pseudomonadota; class Gammaproteobacteria; order Burkholderiales; family Burkholderiaceae; genus Hydromonas. Next base: position 6,556 of record JBIKPB010000027.1, read on the forward strand.
TTTTCACCGCAACTTCGGTCAAGTCTTTGATGATCGACTCAACGTCTTTACCGACATAACCGACCTCAGTGAATTTGGTCGCTTCGACTTTGATGAAAGGCGCGCCAGCGAGCTTAGCTAAACGACGAGCGATTTCGGTTTTACCCACACCAGTTGGGCCCATCAATAGAATATTTTTCGGTGTGACCTCCATGCGCATGTTGTCAGACAACTGGCTGCGACGCCAGCGGCTGCGCATCGCCAAAGCGACGGATTTTTTCGCGTCGTTTTGACCGACAATGTGTTTGTCGAGCTCAGAGACAATTTCTTGCGGAGTCATGTTAAAAACGGTGTTGGACATGAGTTTCTTTCTGATTAAATATGAAGTGTCAAACAATAGCCAGCAAAAACACTATTGGTTTATAACGTTTCAATCGTATGATTTTGATTGGTATAAATGCAAATTTCACCGGCAATCGACAGCGATTTTTTGACGATTTCTTCAGGGCTTAAATCAGTGTTGTGCAGCAAAGCCAAAGCCGCCGACTGCGCAAATGCACCACCCGAGCCAATCGCGATCAAGCCATGCTCGGGCTCCAAAACGTCACCGTTGCCGGTGATGATGAGTGATGCAGTATGATCGGCGACTGCTAACATCGCCTCCAAACGACGCAACACGCGATCGGTGCGCCAATCCTTGGTCAAATCAATCGCGGCGCGCGTCAGATGACCGTTGTGTTTCTCAAGTTTTTCTTCAAACCGCTCAAACAAAGTAAACGCATCGGCGGTCGCACCGGCGAAACCGGCCAAAACTTTACCGTTATATAATTTACGTACTTTACGCGCAGTGCCTTTAACAATCGTGTTGCCGAGTGTGACTTGACCGTCGCCACCAATGGCGACGAGGTCGCCGCGACGAACCGATACGATGGTGGTGCCGTGATATTGTTCCAATTTATTCTCCAATGACCTGCCTGACTAACGATTAAGAAACATGGAATCATGTCTATTTTCTAATCGTATGATTTAGAAATGAGCAGATATAAAATATTTCCGCAATCTAATCAATTGATTTTGCTTCAACTTTGTCAAGGCATACCTGACAAAGTTTTTGACTGACGACACTAAAAAGTAGTTTTTTTACTTTTTTCGTATGACACTAAATAAGGTCGACTGACCAAAAAACAAGGATGCACATGGCATCCTTTTGTTTTTTATTGGGCTCAATCGCCGTACATTTTTTGTACTTTTTCGCGCCGCTCTTGTGCCTCAAGCGACAATGTGGCGGTCGGTCGCGCCAGTAAACGCCCCAAACCAATCGGCTCGCCGGTTTCTTCGCACCAGCCATAGTCATCACCAGAGTCAATCCGTTCAATCGATTGAGCAATTTTTTTGAGCAATTTGCGTTCGCGATCACGTGTGCGCAGCTCAAGCGCGTGTTCTTCTTCAATCGTTGCCCGATCGGCCGGATCAGGCACAACTTCGTTTTCACGTAAATGCTCGGTCGTGTCGTCGGCATTTTGCAACAGCTCATTTTGCATATCCACCAAGCGCTGCCTGAAAAATGCCAACTGCGCTTCATTCATATAATCTTTTGCCGGCATTTTGAGCAGTTTTTCTTTCGTCAATACGGCTTTACGGTCTTGCGCCATCTTTTTACTCCACATAAGTGTTTCAAAAAAGTAAGTCTTACTTTTTTGGAAAACATCGACTTTGATGATCATTCACTCAAAATCATATCGAACCATCGAACTTCATTTACCACGCTTAAAGCAACGACCTCACTTTAAAATTAACACCGTTCGTTTTCTAAACGCGGAATATACCACTTTCATGTCACGCGGTGCACTAAAAGTGTATTAATTTGTTCTGCCCTACCACTGCTGACAAATAATCTGTTTCAATACGTGTAAATCACCATGAAAAAAATGCCCCGCGCCAGGGATAACGGTGACCGGAATTTTTTGCGGCTCCGCCCAACGCATGACCGCATCCAGCGGAATCACATCATCACGCTCACCATGGATAACGATTGAGTCACGAGGAACATTCGCGACTTGCCATTTGCCCGCCGCAGTACCCACCATAATCATGCGTTGAACAGTTTGCTGAGCTTCACTCAATGCTTCGGCAACACGACTTTGCACAAATGAACCGAACGAAAATCCGGCCAAGACCAACGGCAGATCAGTCGACAAGTGGTCGCGCATCCATGACAATACATGCAGTGAGTCTTGTGTTTCAGCGACACCATGATCGTGCTCACCCGCGGTTTGACCGATGCCCCGAAAGTTCGGGCGAACGGAAATGTAGCCGAGCTCTGTTAAAGTACGTGCCAACGTTTGCGCCACTTTGTTGTCCATAGTGCCGCCAAACAATGGGTGCGGATGCGCCACTAGCGCGATGCCAACAGGTTCAATACTTGGCATGTCGATGGCGATTTCAATATCGCCGACCAAACCTGCAATCGTGCGCTTTTCTGTACCAGATTTCATTTTTTATCCACCAACAAACGTTCGACAATTCGGTCATTTTGTAAATGTTCGGTCACAATTTCATCCAAATCAGCTTCATCGACAAACTGATACCACACGTTGTCGGGATAAACCACGCATACGGGGCCGTGTTCACAGCGATCCAAACAGCCCGCTTTATTCACACGCACCTTGCCTTCACCCAACAGACCGAGCTTTTGCGCTTTGCGTTTGACATACTCCTGCCCGTTAACCGCCCCATGACGCGAGCAGTCACCGCGTGGATCATCGCCAGCGCGCTCGTTGAGGCAAAAAAAGATGTGATGCTTGAAATATCCGCTCATGTATGTACTCAATCAATTTCAATGGTTTTTAATTTTCGATGACCGATTTCGCTATAATGCAGCCATGCTGAATGCGACCGCTTATCCACCGCTTGACTTGACCACGTTGCAAACATGGTGGTCGCAGCACAGCCAAGCATCAACGTCACTGGCGATTAAATATCAGGCGCAATGCGACTCGACTAATGCGCAATTATACCGCAGCACACGTCAACACAATACGCTGCTGGTTGCTGAGCAACAATCCCACGGCAAAGGGCAATTTGAGCGCGCTTGGGTCAGTCAAGCGGGTGACTTGATTTTTTCACTGGGTTTATTATTGCCCTCAACCGCTTTACCGGCTCTATCATTGCGTGTGGGTTTGGCGTTGCGTCAGGTATTTGCTTTACAAAACCTCAGCATCCAACTCAAATGGGCGAACGATCTCATCGCCACACACCCCGATACCGCTCAGCGAGGCAAGCTCGCCGGAATTTTGGTGCAGACCTTACCGGTTACCAGCGATGACGCATGGGTGGTAATTGGCATCGGTGTGAATGTCGCCGCACGTTGGCTGCCATTCAATGCAACTCAATCGGCTTTTCCACCCATTGGTTTGGCTCAATTATCCGAAACGTGGATTTCGCCCAAAGTCGGAGCGCGTGACGCTTTGCTCATGCAATTAGTCGATACGGTTCTGGTGCATATCGAGACGGCAACCCTGCAAAACGAGTTACCCAGCGCATGGAGCGAGTATGACTTATGGCGCAACACGCCCGTGACATTGACCGATCCACAAGGCATTGAACATCACGGTATCGGCGTGGGTATTAATGCCAATGGTGAATACCAAATTGATTCTGCCGGCCAAGTTCTCAGTTTTCACAGCGGTCAATTGCGCGCCCGTCAGGAGTCGCGATGAGCATCTTATTGATCGACATCGGCAACAGTCGCATTAAGTGGTTTTTCGATACGCCTGCGACCCCGATCACAGCAACCACTTCGCCTCATGCCGTATCGCACCATCAAGAAGATTGGCTGACCATTTTAGCCCGTGACTGGCAAAATCAAATCGCCCCCCTTGAATGCCGTATCAGCAATGTCGCCCATGAATCAGTTTTCAATATAGTGCTGAATCTGCTCAACCAGATTTATCCCAAACGCTCTATTCAAAAAATCACCCCGCAAGCAAAACACGCTGGCTTAAAATTAGCCTACGACATCACGCAAATGGGTGCCGATCGCTATGCTCAATTGCTCGGTGCACAAACGATCGGTAAGGGGCAAGATCATTTAGTTATCAGTGCCGGAACGGCAACCACGATTGATGGTGTGCAAGCGGATGGCCAACACGTGGGTGGCATCATTTTGCCAAGCATGGATTTAATGCGCAAAAGCCTACACCAATATACCGCGAAATTGCCTTTGGCGGGGGGCAACGCTCACCTGCAGCAAGCGCCACACAACACGCTCGACGCGTTGGCAAACGGTACTCATTTGGCAACAATCGGTGCCATTCAGGCGTTTATGATGCGCTATATGAAGCGTCAAGAAAAAGACTGCACAATTATTTTATGCGGCGGCAATGCGCATCTGATTGCAACCGATTTGCCGAGCACTCGCGTTTATTTGGCTCCCGCTTTATGCTTGCTCGGCTTAAAAAGCTACGCACCGAGCAATCAATAACTCACACGTTCAAACGGCGAGACCTCGTAATTACATGATCACGATCAATAAAGCCGCTAAATTATTCACCACATGAATCACAACGGGTGTCACTAACGATCGCGTTTTGAGCCGTGCAAAACCCAGAACCACGCCCAATAAAAAGATTTGAAACATTTCATGCGCATGGTATTGCAAATGCAACATGGCCCATAAAAAAGCTGAAATACCCACGGCAAAGGAAGGAGAGTCGGGCAATTTTAAACGCTCCAAGCCCGAAATTACAAAGCCGCGGAACAATAACTCCTCAGCAATCGGCGCAACCAAAACCACGGAAACATACATCAATGGCAATGCGCGCATCTCACTCATGATGCCGTCCATGCTTTTGGACTCCTCAAAGCCAAAATACTGAAAGACATTACCCACCAGTAATACCACCAACA